>JAUWEG010000017.1 GCA_030608385.1 Candidatus Heimdallarchaeota archaeon | reverse complement strand
TTTTGAGAAACTTCAAGAAAAAATGTCTCAAACACAATCAGATGAAAAAGTTCGTGAACTAACAACAGAATTAGATCATCTATCTAAATTAGTTGAAGACTTGCAAAAAGAGAAGGTAGATCTGGATAAAGAAATAGAAGACACACGATTACAACAAGATTTGTTTAACGCTGAAAGAGAAGAACTTCAACTGCAAATGCATGCTCTGATGGGTTCAATTGAATCGATTGAAACTGAAGCTGAAAAAGGAGAAGAAAAACTGCGAGAAGAAAACCAAGAGCTTAGAAAGAAACTTAGTCTTATGACAGCTGGAAGTCAAACCTTGAAAGAAAAAATACTAAAACTTGGGGCAGAAACGCCCGCTCTAAAACCATTAGTTGAACCAATTGACATAGGTTTAGATGCAATCATTAATGCAAGACAGATTCCTCACATAACATTGTCTGCACCAAAGGGTGCTTTTACAACTTCCTCAAAGGTTGCATCTGTTACAACTTCTACAGGTTCTATACCTGCATCCAAAGCATCTGATACAATTTCGCCAGATCAGATAAAATTTGCAACACCCTCTTCAGTTTCTAAAAAGAAGGAATCTGCACCAATTAGAGAAGAACCTCAAAAAGAATCAATACCTTCACAATCAGCAAACTCGTCAAGACCTATAATTAAAGAAAATATTTTTGATGAATCACAAGAAGTCGAAAAGCCTTCTTCTATGCCAGCTCCAAAAGCTGAACCCAAACCTGAGCCTAAACCAACACCTAGAGAAGAATCTAAACCTGCTAAAATAAATGTTACCACAAAACCTGTTACCGATGAATCAGCTGTTTCTTCAAAGATTGAAAAAATATTGAAATTATTCATGTCTTATGCACAACAAGCAGATACTGATGAGAATTGGAAAGCTAGAATCGCAGCAATATGTGATATGGATGAGGCTTATATTGAACTTGGTGGATTAGCAATGTCACAGATTTACGCATATCAAACTCAATCTATAAAGAAGAAAAAGGAGTTCGAGAGACTCATAAATTCCTGGATTGAAAATGGCATTCCTCGATAATCTCTTTCTCATATTCCAAAATCCCTTTTAGTTCTAAACGTAATATTGTAATGAACAATTGTTAAGCTTTCAACAGAAAAGATAAAAAGTATAATAAAAATGAAAATTAGTATGGGATCAGTAGTCTAGTGGATAAGGCACCAGCCTTCGGAAGTTTATACTGGAGACAGCTGGAGGTCGCAGGTTCGAATCCTGCCTGATCCGCCACAATAAATTTAAACATATTATATTAAATATGTAATAACTTTCCTAGGGTTCAATATGAAATATAACAAAACCAATAAAATTTCGATGTTCTTTCTGTGTGTAATTTTTCTGTTTATGCTTACATTTTTTAGTTTAACTTCAGTTGCATCAAATACTGAATTAGGTGTAGGTGATTTGCTTACTTATGAAGTTCTAGAATCAAGTGGTACCGAGAACGTATTTTATGGAACTTGGCCTCCAGGTACATATTTTGGGAACTGGTCAGTTGTTCCTAACGATCAAATTAGATACAATATAACCTCGATTACTGAAACTGATATCAATGGAACATTATTTCTTGGAAATGCTTTGACAAACAGTTCCTTTTATAATGTTAGGAATGTTGATTTAGCATTTGGTTTGACTATTGGGATTTACCCTTGGAATGGTGGTTTCTATGCTAATTCATCTAACTGGGAAAATATTGAATCACAAATTCAGCAAACTAATACATCTATTAATGAGATAAGTAATTTTGAACAGATCATTAATGGAGAAAATGAAGTTTATGAAGTTATTTTATTTCAAACTAGTGATTATTATGGACAGTTTTCAACTTTATACTATCATCGTTCTACAGGAGTTTTACTCAAAGCACACACATCATATGGATTATATGAACTATCTATAGAACTAATTTTAACTAGTTTAGAAATTGAAAGCCAAACTAAGACCGTCTTTATGGATTTATCTTCCTTATTAGTAATATTTCTTCTAATATCCTTCTTTAAAATTATGAAGAAGAGGTCTAACAAAAGAAAAAGATGATTTTTTATACTTCAACTTCTCATTACATTTAACACAAAAGTTTTCATTAACTAGCCACAATAAATATTAAACCTAAACCAATATAAAGATTTGAGCAACATGAGTGAAAGTACACAAAAATGCCCAAGCTGTTCTGAGACTGTTCCATTAGAATACTCTGTTTGCCCATTTTGTGGTTTTGGACTTCTGGAGTATGAGTTGAAGAAATTTTCATTCAAACCCTCATTAAGAGAAGTCTTCATACGGTTGTATGCATATTTTAGACATCCTTTTAGAACCAGTGAAGAAATCGCAATTGCTACTGAAAAAAAAGGTGGCAATATCATTTTATTCCTATTTTCTCTATTTCTCTCTTTGCGATATTATATGGTTATGGTAAAATCAGGAGTTGTATATTCAACCTCTTTCTTAATTGGAAGTTCTGATCCTGACAAGTGGTCAATGACAATATCAATGGGATTCATTTTGTTTTTAGTTACTCTAGTTATAATGCCGTTAGTAGTTTGGTTGATGTATAAAATTTTCCTATTTATTGCAACTTGGTTAATGGCAAAATTTGCAGCAATACTTGGCTCCGAGGCAACAACAAAACAATTCAGATCAATAATTGGTTATTCACTTGCAGCTATTACTATAGGAGAATTTTTTGGTATATTTCTCACGTTAATGGGGCCATCTGGGGGTTTAGGGGATTCAGACCAGGTAGATTTTGGAGATTTTACCGGTTATATAGATAACTTGTATGGTTCTCCAGCTATGTGGATATTTAAGGGAATAATGGTAGTCTTGTGGCTTGTATTTATTATCTATTCCTCTATATCATTAAGAATCATAGGAAAAATGGCTTGGGTTAATGCTTTTGTTGCAATAGCAATGCCAGTAGCACTTTTTGTATTCTTCTTCTACTTTTCAGGAGTGTTAACATAGCAGTTTCTTCAGTCTCCTTTCTTTCATTTTTGTTTTAAGATCTCTTCAACTAATTAGAAATTCTTTTGAAATGTCACAAATAACATATATTAGGGGAATTAAATGAAAGAACAAACAACCCGTAAAATGAAACAGATTGGAGAGAAGCTTTTTTTATCGAAAATAGCTAATCTGGTAGATACTCCTATCCTCGATTACAATGAAGATGCTTCGACTTTTGCGTTAGAATCAGGAAAAATTCTTGTAATTAATGCAGATATGTTGGTGTTTGAAACTGATGTTCTTCCAGGAATGTCAGACAAACAAATAGGGCAAAAAGCTGTGACAATGTCTGTTAGCGACATTGTTGCAAAAGGCACAAAACCTTTAGGTTGTCTTGCAAGCATTGGGTTCCCTTCAAATTTAGAAATATCTAGAGCAATGGATATAATTCAAGGGATAAGAGATCAATGTACTGAATATGATATTTTATACCTTGGAGGGGATTTAAATGAAACAGCTGATATTATTGTAGATATTGTTTCATTTGGTGTTTGTGAGCGAGAGAAATTACTTCCCAGAAAAGGTGCCAATAATGGAGATTTACTTTTTTCAACAGGTTTTTTTGGACTAACGTCCCTTGGTTATAATCTACTTCTGAAAAATCAAAAAGTTCCAGTTGATTTGCAAGAAATAGTACTGTCTTCTATATTTGAACCAAAAGCGAAAATCGAATATTTAGATCTTTTTAGCAAAATTTCAATCAATACATGTATAGATAGTTCGGATGGTCTTTTTATAACTTTGAAAGAATTATCAGATATAAATAAAATGGGAATTAATGTCACTAAAGTTCCTATTCATTCTCTAGTAGAATCTTACGCTAATACTAAAAAACTGAATCCATTAGATTTAACATTTAATGGAGGAGAAGAGTTTGAACTTATTTTCTCTATTATTCCAGAGATGGAGGAAGAATTGTTAAAACAGGCCAAAGAGAAAAAATTGTTTGTAAGAAAGATTGGCCATTTCAATAAAAACCATAAAAAAATAATTATTTCAGAGCAAAAATTTTCAATGCATAATATGTCAAATGAGGGTTTTGAACATTTCAAAACTTGAGATATACCTTGAAAAATCCTTAATAATTGTACTTTGTTTTTATCTTTGATTACTATGGTTAAAATAACAAAGATTATTCCTCGTGAAATAATAGACTCAAGAGGAAATCCTACTGTTGAGGTGGATGTTTATACATCTGAAGGCTTTGGTCGTGCTTTAGTTCCTTCTGGTGCTTCTACTGGTGAGCACGAAGCACTTGAATTACGAGACAAAGACAAAAGATTTCTTGGAAAGGGTGTTTTAAAAGCCATTGAAAACATAAACAAACTCATTGCCCCCAAAGTTATAGGAATGGAAGTAACTGAGCAAGAAGCAATTGACAATCTAATGTTGGAAATTGATGGAACTGAAAATAAATCTAAACTTGGAGCAAATGCAATGCTTGGTGTTTCATTAGCTGTATGTAAAGCTGCAGCGAATGGATTGAACCTTCCAATTTATGAATATATGAATAAGGATGCAACAAGTTTACCTGTTCCTATGTTAAATGTTATCAATGGTGGGGAACATGCAGGAGGTAATTTGAAAATCCAAGAATTTATGCTTATTCCTCATGGTTTCAAAAGATACAGCGAAGCTTTGAGATCAATATGCGAGGTTTATCAAGTTCTAAGGAACAATTTAAAGAAATTTGGACCCTCAGCAATTAATCTAGGTGATGAGGGGGGTTTTGGTAGTCCAGTTGATACTGCACCTGAAGCACTTGATATGCTAGTTGAAGCCATTAAAGATGCAGGTTATAAACCTGGAAAACAAATCTCTATTGGATTGGATTCTGCGGCATCTGAATTCTTTGAAGATTCTTTGTATGAAGTTGATGGAAAGAAACTAACTGGTAGTGAGCTTGTCGACTATTATGTCGATTTAGTTAATCAATATCCAATAATTTCAATTGAAGATCCATTTGATGAAAATGATTTTGAGTCTTTTGCAAAATTACATGCAAAAGTACCTGATATATCTGTAGTTGCAGATGATTTAACTGTAACAAATCCAAAGAGAATACAGATGGCGATTGATAAGAAAGCTGCAAATTATCTTTTACTGAAAGTCAATCAAATCGGGACATTAACTGAATCTATTCAAGCTGCCAATCTAGCACGTAACAATGGTTGGGGTATAAATATCTCTCACAGATCAGGAGAAACAGAAGATGCATTCATTGCTGATTTAGCTGTAGCTCTTGGAGCTGAGAGAATAAAAACTGGTGCTCCTGCAAGAGGAGAACGTACTGCAAAATATAACCAACTACTACGTATTGAAGAGCAGCTAGGAGACAAAGCAAAATATCTTGGAAGCAAATAATCTGTTTCCTACTTACTTTTTCTATTCAGGGGATAATATTTTTGAATACCATTCGTCTTTTTGTAAGTGATATTAAATGAGCAAAGCATATGATGACATATTAGAAAATTATCAAGAAATACAATTATTAAATTCAATTAGTGGAGTTCTTTATTGGGATATGAATACACACATGCCCCCCGCTGCAGTAGGGTATAGAGCAAAACAATTTCAATATATTAGTCAAAAAATTCATGGCTTAACTACCAAATCAGAAATAGGTACATTATTGGAAACATGTGAAAAAGACAATTCCCTTGATGATTTTCAAAGAAGAAATATAGAATTGATTAGAAGAGATTATGATGACAGAACAATTCTTCCATCTGAGTTAGTAGGAAAACTTGCTAATCAATCAAACAAAACTCTTGAAGTTTGGAAAAAAGCTAAGGCAAAATCTGACTTTCAAATGGTTCTTCCTGATTTAGAAAATTTATTTGCTCTCAATGTAGAGTCTACCTCTCTCTTGGCTAAATCAAAAAATATGGATGATCCTTTTAATGCACTTATAGATAGTCGAGATAAGGGTTTTAGTGTAAAAATACTTTCTAATCTCTTTGATGAAGTAAAGACCTTTCTTATTCCTTTTATCAAGAAATGCTCTGAATCAGAAGTAAAACCTGATAGATCATTTCTTAGTAGGAACGTTTCACGTTCAGCTCAGGTGAAAATGGTTGAAAGCCTTGCACGCTTCTTAGAATATGATTTCTATTCAGATAATGCAGTTGGAAATATTGCTGAGGTTGAACATCCTTTAACGATTGGTGGTGGTTTTAAGGATGTCAGGGTTACTGTAAAATATCACGAAGACCATGTTTTATCTGCTTTTCTTGCGGGGGCACATGAATGTGGTCATGCCATTCATGGATTACAAGGGAAGGATGAATGGTTTAATCAACCTATATATCGCATGTCGTCTCCAAGTTTTGGGGAATCACAATCTAGATTTCTTGAAAACATTATTGCTAGCTCAAAAGAGTTTTGGAATTATTATTACCCTCAGTTTCAAAAAGATACTGCAGATGTTTTCAAGAATATTTCTTTGGAAGATTTCTATTTTGCTCTTAATGCTGTAAATCCTAGTTTTATTAGAATACAAGCTGATGAGGTTACTTATATTTTGCATATCATAATTCGGTTTGAAATAGAGAGAGATTGGTTTGCTGGGAAGATAGATACGAAAGAATTACCTCAGGTTTGGAACGAAAAATACAAGCACTATTTAGGAGTTGATGTTCCAAACGATACTTTAGGATTGATGCAAGATTTACACTGGTATTCACAATATTACGGTTACTTCTTTGGTTATGGGATAGGTGACTTAATCTCTTCTCAAATAGCAGCTAAAATGTCTCAAGATTTTCCTGATTGGAAAACATCTCTACAAAATGGTAAATTCAAGCCCATCCGTCAATGGCTTGGATTAAATATCCATCAGAGGGGTGGAACTTTGGATTGTCTCGATATGGTTAAAAGTATCACAGGAGAAGACCTGAAACCAAGATATCATATAGAATATTTAAAGGAAAAATTCTCACCTTTATATCAAATCTAGATTCTATCTTCGGAAACAGAATAGTTGAAACTGGAAAAGAAAGAGAGAGATATCAAAGAAAATATCTAGAGTTTAATTTCTTCTTGGGATACTTTCTTAGGGTCTTTCATCAACTTCACACTATCTGCCATGAACAAATCTTCAACATAAAATACTCTCCCCTCTACCAAAGTATTAGGGCCTAGTTTTACAACCCTTCCCTTAATATTCTTAAATACTTTAACATCTTGAACATCTACTTCATTTTGTGCAATGATGCTTCCATAAACAGTTACTATTTTTTTAGCTTTCCTGAAAAACCAAGATTCAAAAACGGTTCTTCGACCTTCGATTAATACATTATCGCACAAGATGTTTTTCTCAATACGTGCTTTTCCTCCAATTTTAATTGTATCTTCAGAAAGTAGATTAGCTCCTATTATAGAAGAACCAGTGAGGGTAGCTCCTCTAATGGCCTGTGTATTCTTTTCGCTTCTATAGGATCCAGTTACAGAAAGATGTCCCTGAACCACGGTTTCTCCTGAAACTCTTGCTGAACCACTAAACGAGGCATTTTCATCAGTATGTAAATCTTTCTCGCATTTAAATGAACCTGAGCACTTTACTTCACCATGTGCGAGTACATTTCCATAAACTTTAACTGATCCAGAACATCGCAATGCTTTACATTCAATATCTCCAGAGATTTTACCCGATCCAAAGATTCTTATATCTCTTGTCACTTTCCCTCCAGATATTGTGGCAGCACCAGAAACAGTAATAGAATCTTGTGTGAAAGCTTTTGATCCTGATACTTTTATGTCAGGTGCATCTTTTCTAAATTCTAATTCTTGTCTAGCTGAACTTAATTTTTCAGTGTATCTTTCCTTTAATTCTTCATAGCTAGCTTTGTCGATTGCGCCTTCTTCTTTCCTCTTATCTAGGAGATCTAAGAGTTCTTTATACATTCTTATGTCATTTTGACTCATTACTTACACCTTAAAACTAATTTATCAACATTTTATATAATGTTTTTTTTAATCAATTAGGTAATAAACTTAAATCTTAAGTTATAAGCTTAAACCGAGAAGTTTAAACCGACAACAATTTAAGTAGAAAACCAGATGTCGATATATGCCTGAGATTTTAGATGATTCTCAAAAGGAGAACCCCATTGTAGATGTCATTTATTCAATTTTCCGCGATGGTACTAGGAGAAAAATCCTTACCCTTTTAGGAAATATGAAATTAACGGCAGATGAACTTACAAAAGAATTAGGTATTTCGAGACCTGCTGTTGAAAAACATCTCAAGCAAATGTTAGAGATTGGATTAATAGAGAGAAAAGCTGACACTTATCCAACCTTGAAATATATTTATACCATACCCTCGCCTGGACTAGATTTGCTTTCCAATGTAAGGGATGCGATTGATACATTCGTTTCTTCATTGAGAGAAGAATATACACGAAGATTAGAAAATGAAGAACAGATGTATGTTCTAGGGATGTCTTCAAAAGATAGATATGAAGCAATAAAGAAGTCTTATAGTTCTATTCTTGAAAGATTGCAAAAATGATGATTTTTGGAATGTACTAATATGCAAATTAAAACAAGAAATCACTTATCAAAAAAGGATAAAAGAGCATTAATCGCTCATTTAACAGAATTTTTCGGTGAAGAAATAACAAATTCTCTGCAAAAAGATATAATAATTGAAGAAGTTAAAACAGATATTGGTACTTTTATTGTCAATAATCGTAAAATATGGGTTTTTGACCATGAAAATATGAAAATACCTACAATCCATTTTTTGCGACAACATACTCATTCCCTCCCTAAAATTGTAGTTGATATAGGGGCAATCAGGTTTATTACTAATGGAGCTGATGTTATGTCTCCCGGAATTGTCTTTTTTGACGAGGAGATAAAAGAAGGTTCAATTGTTGTCATTCATGAAGAGAGGGCGAATTCTATAATTGGCATAGGTAAATCATTAATTTCTTCAAAAGACTTTTCAAAATCTAAGAAAGGGAAGGTCATTAAGAATCTCCATCATCTCAGAGATTCCATTTGGGAATTTCAATTCTAGATGTTTATTCATTTTAATCTGATAGTTGTTCCATTAGGAGGTGCAAGACTTTCTCTTTTTGTGGTTTTGTATATCCAAGACGCAAACTTTGTTACTTTTGATTCTTCACCATGAATAACAACAACTCTTTCTGGTTTTGGAGTAACTTTGTTGATATAATTTTCTAACTCCCTTCTATCACTATGACCTGTAAAACCAGAAATACTGTGAACAGCCATTTCAATATGATACATCACAGTTTTTCTATTTTCAACCATTTGAATTTCTGTAATCCCTTTTTTGATTTTGCTGCCTAAAGTTCCTTTACCCTGATAGCTTACAAAGATTAGTGCATTATTTGGATCTGAACAAAGTGCTTTGAAATATTGAACACTGGGCCCTCCATTCATCATACCACTTGTAGCCAAGATTATTGATGGGTCGCCTTCAATAATTAACTCCCTTTCTTCACTAGCTCCTACATGTTTCATCTGCTCAGCTAGGAAAGGATTCTCTCCTTCATGGAAAATTCTTTCTCTTAAATTCTTTGATAAGAATTCTGGATGAGCTGTTGTAATTGCTGAAGCTTCTCTTATCATACCATCAGTATATATTGGAATCTTTGGGAGTTCTCCATTTCTCATTAGCCCTTCCAAAACTACAAGTATTTCTTGAGCCCTTCCAACTGCAAGTACCGGAATTAGAACTTTACCTCCTTTTTTAATAGTATCATATATTATGTTTCTCAACATTTTTTCACATTCAATTCTTGAAGGAAGAATATCTTGTGGTTTGCCGTAAGTTGATTCAATAAATAATGTTTCTAATCTTGGAAACCTTGCATTAGCCGCATCTAATAGATTGGATTTAGCAAATTTTATATCTTGAGCGAAAGCAACATTGTAGACTCCTTCTCCAATATGAAGGTGAGGAATAGCACTTCCAATTATGTGACCTGCATTATGAAAAGTTAGTCGTATATCTGGCGTTATATCTGTTACTTCTCCATAATCTAAAACAATTGTATGTAAGACTGAATTTCTGATATCCCTTTGTTCATAAGGTAATGTTTTACCTTCTTTATTTGCTACATCAAGATAATCAATTTGTAACATAGTCATTAAATCTCTAGTAGGTCGTGTAGTGTATATTGCACCTTTGTATCCATACTTAAACAGATAAGGAACAAAACCTGAATGATCAAGATGAGCATGTGATATCACAACTGCATCAAGTTGTTCAATGTCAAATTCTGGTAAATCAAATCTTGGGAATGTATTATTTGGGGTGTTACTCCCAACATTGATTCCACAATCAACTAGTATTCTGCTTTCTCCAGTTTGTACTAAGGAAGAACTTCTACCTACTTCTGCATAACCACCTAGCGCTGTAACTCTTATTGTATCATCTCTGTAAATTATTGGTCTGTGAATCCTCTTTCCAACGGTTCTAAGGACTTCTTGACGTTTCTTTGAATGTTCTTGATAAAGGTGTCTTATAGTTTTTATAACCCTTGATTCGATTGGAGGGGTTCTCATGACTCTTGGTCGCCATAATGTTTTTGCAATTATATTACGTAACATTTCACCTGATTTCCCTATTATGACACCGGGTTTCAATGCTTCTATAATTACTTCACCAACTAGTTCATCAAAATCGATATTAGTTATCTCTCCCTCTTTTCCAACTAATTCATTTATCGCGAAAATTGTTTCATCCTTTGGTAGTCTTACACTAGGATCTGAACGAATAACTATTCTTTTCCTTAATTTCTTAGCTAATTCCTTTACAATTGTTTCATCGTCAACTAACACCCTGGGTTTCTTAGAATAAACTGCAACCTCTGGTCCCTCAAATTCTATAGTAGTAATTGCAGAGTTTTCAGGGAGTTCGTTATGTATGTCTTCGGATATTTTCTCTAATACTTCTTTATAACTCAAAGTGTTCAAACCTACTGTATTCCTTAAAACCAAATATTTTTGAAGAACAAGCCCTCATATTTGCTTAAACAAAGTTTAAAACTAAATTAATTCTCTAAACTATGTTTAAATACTTTTTGTTTTTGCTTGTTATATCTTGATTTCCTTTAGTTTGATTATACTACAAAAGAGCAATCTTCAACTTCCTCCTCTTAAATACCAGCCAACATCTAATGGCTTTTTTCTTGATCCTTTTATTACAATTGTGTTTTCTTCTAGAGAGGAAAGTTCTCTACTGCTAATTTCTGCCCTTCCAACCCCGTAAAAGAGCTTATTTTCTCCTATAACTATTATTTGGTCGTTTTTATCAAAATCTTCCTCATATTTGGTAATATTCTCTTTGAATATAGGTTTACCATATAGGAATTGAACAGTTTTAACAGTAATTTTCTTTGATGTGTAGTTGGAAATCATGTACGCTCCTTCGATTTCAAGATGAAATGAATTTGACAAAATACTTCCTATAGGTATCCCTGCTGAATAAGGTTCTAAAATGGAGATTTTTGTGATTAAATCTGAACTCTCTTTAGGAACTGTGAATACTTCTTTTACTTTGCCTTCCTTTATCCAAAAATCATATTCTTTGAATGCTACTAGAACATTTGAACCAAAATCAGCTTCCATTGTATCCATAATAAGCTTATTTTCTTCTTTCGTTCTAATTCGAAATGTTGGTTTATTCATAATTTTTCACCAGTTTAGCAATGAAGAATCCTTCTCCATTTGTTTCATGTGGATATAATCTTCTTGTTTTTGTGAGATTTTTTTCTAAATCCATATCAAGGAATTTTGTTATTCCAGGTTTCCCTTTAACTTCAATCTCACTTAATTTTACATCAACTTTTTTCAAAATGTCAGAGATTACCAATTCATTTTCTTCAGGTTCCAAAGAACAGGTACAATAAACAAGTTCCCCATTAGTTTTTAGAACATTAAGAGCAGTTGTCAGTAATGAAACTTGATAATCATGATAATGTAAGATGTCTTTCAAAGATTTGCTTTTCTTTCTAGTTGGATCATTTATTATAATTCCTGAACCTGAGCATGGAGCATCAAGAAGAATCTTATCAAATTGTAGATTGAAATCTTTTGCATTACGTGCATCCATTTTGAAAACAGCTGTGTTTTCGACTCCCATTCTCGATAAATTAGATTTTAGGCTTCTACAACGGTTAGCGCTTATTTCCAACCCAATTATGATTCCCTTATTGTTCATTAACTGTGCTAAGTGAGATGTTTTTCCTCCAGGGGCCGCAGCAAAATCTCCTATAAGTTCACCTTCTTGTGGGTCTAAAATTCGTGGAGGGTAGATAGAGTTCTTACCTTGTAATATGTAGAAGCCATTGAGATATTCAGGCGTTGCTCCAATAGGATGGGGTGATTTTGTAATAGTTCTAGATTCTGGAAATTCCGTGTTTTTCTCCAGCTGAATTCCTTTCTTTTTCAATAATCTCTCAGAGTTTTCAAAAGAATTTCTAAGTGAATTCAATCGAATGGATTGAGGTAGAGTAGTTTCATTAAATTTGATTAATTCTTTTGTTTCACATTCTCCAAGCATTTCTATGAACCTATCAATCATATATGGTAAATAACCCAATTTACTACCTAATTCGAAGACATCATATTCTTTTTGGAGAGACAATACTATCAACTTGATTTTTATAACAATTTCAAGTCAAAATATAAAAGTAACCCATTAGAATAATTTCTTAGAATGGCTAATATTACTAATGAATTTAAATTCATAGAATTACCAACTCTTTTGTGCTTGGGAGCCGATATGCTAAACAGCTTACCGGAAATCATTGATCGTTTATCATTAGGTAGCAAAGCTTTACTGATTACAGATGATTTCCTGAGATTACGAATAGGAAAAGAAGTAGAAGATATTCTATCCGACAGTGAAAATCATAGTGTATATACAAGTACTATTCAGGATAGTACATTAGATGAAGTAGATAAGCAGTTAAGGATACACGAAGAAACCCAACCCGATTTTGTTATTGGTCTAGGAGGAGGAAAACCAATTGATATCGCTAAATCTGTGGCTTTCAAATCCAATCAAAGATTCATTTCAATACCAACAATTGCAAGTCATGATGGTGTAGCTAGTTCAAGAGCTTCAATTATAGGATCAAATAAGAGACATTCTATTCAAGCTTTACCTCCAATTGCTGTTGTTGCTGATACGAAAATTCTTGATAAATCTCCTTACAAGTTTACCGCAGCTGGTTGTGGTGATATCATCGCTAAGAAAACAGCAATTAAAGATTGGTTACTCTCTCACCGACTGAAAAATGAACCAATTAGTGAATATTCAATTGCACTCTCAGATATGACCGTACAATTGATTACTAAAAATGCAGATCTTATTAAAAGTCAGGCTGAAGGTTATAGTAGGATTGTTGTAAAAGCTCTAATCAGTAGTTCCTTAGCAATGTGTGTTGCTGGATCATCTAGACCAGGAAGTGGATCTGAACATATGTTTAGTCATGCTTTAGATTCATTTGCTGAAAAACCAGCCTTACATGGGGAACAATGTGCTCTAGGGACAATTATGATGGCCTACCTACACGATTTAGATTGGGAAAATATTAAATCCGTGATGAGTAATTTAGGTTTGTCGACAAGAGCAAAAGATTTTGGCTTAAAGGATGAGGAAATTATCCAAGCTCTAGAAATAGCTCATACAATCCGTCCTCAGAGATTTACAATTCTAGGAAAGGATGGATTAACTCATGAAGCAGCTGTTAATATTGCTAGTGTTACAGGAGTGATTAGTTAAACATACATTTGAGAATATTAAAAAAGACAATTTCTAAATCTACTTAGATATGTTGATTTCATTTATACCAAAGGATGTAGCAAAAATAGGCTATTGCTTTATTCATCAAGGTGAAACACAAACCTGTAAAAACTGCCAATTTATACAAGTTTGCATTGAGCAGCTTGAAATAGGTTCTTCTTATGAAGTTGTAGATATTAGAGATAAAGAACATCCCTGTCTGATTGATAATGGTATCATGATTGTCTGTGAGGTACAAAAGATAAGTGACGTAATAGCAATTGAAAAACAAAAATATTTGAATAACCTAATAACAACTCGAAAACCTATTAATTGTTCAGAGATATTGTGTGAAAATTATGATTTTTGTGTTCCGATAAAATATACAGAATCTTCAAAAATTAAAATTATTAAGAGTATGAAAGATATCAACTGTCCACTCGGGTATAATCTGGTTTTGGTTGAAGCAAGTAAAGTAAATAAATGAATGGATAAATTTATTTCCTTTCAACATCATAATATTCTATAAAAGAGACCTTATCATACTTATTAGATATTTCTCCTAAATCTCTTGTAACGCCATTTCGAATAAACTGTATATACTCCATGAATCTAGTGTCTTTTGGTAATTCTACTTCAATGATTTTTCCTTTAATCTCTATTTTTGTCGAAGCAAAATCAACTCCAGGTAATCTTTTTTCGAGTAAGCATATGAACTGCTCTTTAACCTCAGTAACTTTCTTTACAATTTCAATTTCATAAACTAAATCCATTCCTGCTAAATCATGATTAAAGTCTACTTTTACTCTACTACTTGAAACCTTCAAGATACGTCCGATTTGACCGCCAATCTCTGCTTTCATATCTTCCTTTGGTTTGATTTGATGTCTTTGAAACTCTCTTCTTTGAATTAACCTAATTTGAGAACGATCTCTTAATCCAAATCCTTTTTTTGCTTCAACTTCAATTGTTTTCTTCTGCCCCTCCTTCATCCCCACTAATTCCTCTTCAAGACCTACAGGTAACCAATTTTTTCCAATTATAAGAGTAAAAGGTCGATAAACCACCTTCTCATCAAAAATATCTTCTTTTTTTGCTATGTTTTCAAATGTAGTATCAAATACTTTATTGTCTTCTATTGTTCTCCCAGTATAATTTATGTTTACCATATTCCCTTGTTCAAGAGTTGCCATAAGTTCACCATTACAATGTTATCCAAGTAGAATCTATGCATTTAGCTATATTTAAAATTCTGCTTTGAAACCTAATATTTTTGACTATACTTTATTCATAAAGGTATTGAAGTGAATGTTACTTGACTCTTCTCCAACTTTTTTAATAAATTCATTTAGAATACTACATTTATCTTCTGCTATATTTTTAGTTATAGAGAAATGCATCCTTGAAGGGAGTTTGAAGAGCTTTTCATCAAAATGAACTAAGGCCTCTTTCATATTAAGCCCCCTCTCACAGCTGAAGCTGATGGTTCTGTAAAGACCAATTGCTCCTAATGCATCAAGCGCATCAGCATCTTGTAGTATTTTTGCTTCTATTGTCTTTGGAGCAATATTTTTACTGAATCTGTGGGAAAGAATAGCTTCAGTCACATCTTGTTTTAGCAAGGTGAGATTCAATCCATCTAGAAATTCAACTGCTTTTTCAGCACTTATTTCTGCGTGACACTTTCCATTTATTTCCTCAATGGGTCTTCCCACATCATGAAAAATAGATGCAATAAGTAATACATCCAAATGTGCATCAAGTTTTGGCGCTAGTTCTAAACACGTATTTGTAACTCGGATTATGTGATCAAATGAATGTGACATTTTGTCTTCATAAAGCTGAAATTGTTTTTTAACATACTTGTGTGCCTTTTGGAGCACTTCTTTCAATTCTGTTAAGTTGGATAAAAACTTAAGCTTATAATTTTCTTGTTTCATTTTTCTACATCTCATATAAATTGTATATTTTTCCCTCTATTTTGAAATCTGAATCAACCTCTATAATCGCAAAATTACCTGTTGTGACAGGGCCTGGATTAACCACTGTACATTCATTTAATTTAGTTATAGTAGGCGAATTATGAATGTGTCCTGATACAACCAAAAATATGTGAGAATTTTTTTCAACAAATTTTCTCAATTCAATCGAACCAATATGTCGATTCAACGAAACCATGTCTGCTTGTGTATTGTGGGGCGGCACATGTGTAAGAAGGCAAACTTTGTCTTTTGATTTTTTCAACTTATTTAACAGTTTTTGTTTTAATTTTGGTTTATGCGTTCCAAATCCTATAATCTTAAAGAATTCAATTTCTTGAATTTTTGATTCTACATTAATTGCTTTTGTTTCAAATTCTTCATTTCTGGCATAAGGATCACAATTTCCAATTACAAAAAATACATTTTTGAAGTAATCATTAACTGTGTTTAAGATTTGATCCATATCTGCAATGGTGCCAAAATTGGTTATATCTCCAGCAATTAAGCAATGGGTTGGTGGTTTTTTGAGATTTTTAGCTGAGTGAAGAATATTGAGTAAAGTGATATTTTGGCTATGGATATCAGACAAAATTAGTATTTTAACTTTCAAGATATCACCTAGTACTCTAATTCAAGGAAAGCAAATACTCCTGTGTATTGGAAATTCTCTTTTTCTGTATTGAATTCCCAAAGCTCAAACACAATCTTGAGGAAATTTGGACTAGTGAGTTTACTTACAACTTCAGAATTTAAATATAATACAAGTTCAGTTGGTTCCCAGATGTAGTCTCCAGCAAACAATCCAGTTTCTTTTTTTTCCGCGTTTGTAGCTGGTGATAAGATTTTTTCAAATGTATCATTTGCATAGAGAAAAAAGGACGATATAGCAGAAATTGGTTGCTGTGAACTAACGTTTTGAGTAAGTTCTACTACCTTTATTTGCAATTGATAATATTTTACACTATTCTCGAAATTTTTAACCATAAAATAGACTGAAACATTTTCATAAGAATAAATTTGTATTGGATAGTTGTTCGCTTCAAAAATTTCAGTCAAATCATTATACATTAGAAGAGATAACTCTGAGAATCCATCTGGTTTTTTTTGGAAAAATACACTTGATGAAATTCCAATTACAGATGCAACAACAACAAGAATGATTGACAATGATATTATCCTATTTACTTGGGACTGGGTGAGCTTAGAATTGACCTTCTTAATCAAGCTCTTCTTCTCTTTTGTCATTTCATATCCCCTTTGAAATTATTATAATTAATCTCAAGCTTACTGTATTCTTCGATTTTCTTCTTCTCGTACCAGGGATATATTTTGCTAATGAAGAGAAAACTAAACATTATTGCTCCTAAACCAGCCAGCACACCCACAAGTGAAAAAATAATTATCTTGTTCTGAGTCTTACTTTGAATTTTAGAATCGATTTTTCCAATAATAGAATCAAGTTGTAGAATCGCTCCGGTTGCTTTTTGATAAGAAATTGTGAAGTTACTACTTGCATAGTTATCCTTAGCTTCTTTGATCAATTGTCGTGCATCATCGGTTTGTAGTATCAAGTTGCGAATATCTTCATCATAAATGGAGATTTCTTCAAGTAGTTCCAATACATAAGTAAGTTTTTCATCCGCTTCTTGAATGGCTGCAGATGCTTCTTGTTCAGCTTGGCCTTGAACAATTGGTATTTGATTATGCACTATTGTAGTGATACAAAATACACACAGAATCAAAATGAATTTCTGATACCTCTTCATTTTGTATCACCCTTTTTGAAAATATTGAATCTAGATAATGAAATATTGAACTCTAATTTCCCCGCACCTATTAGAATGCGTAATAGGGCAGTTAAGAATAAGATAAAAACTGTAAGAGATCCAATTATTATGACAAACGAAGGTGTTTCCATAACCCATATCTGATTTAGTATCAACCCTGAAAAAATCATTATTCCAATATTAATTCCTAAAGATATCAAAATCCGCTCATATTGATCAATTGCTTCATATAATCTTGGAAAGATAAGATTAGTCATTGTCCAACCTGGTATCAAAACTCCAAATATTCCTCCTATTATAACTCTTAAAAACAACAAAGGCGAGGTTTCTGGAATTAGAAGTACTGTAATAAAGAAAAGAATGCAAAGACCTAAAGTAAGCCAAAATTCGACAGAAAAATAATGCAACTTAAACAAAAAATCTGGTATAGTTTTAGGTAATTTTCTAGAAATTTTAGGTGAACCTAGGTGAATAGCGTTTCTTTTTTCCAAGTCTTTAATTGTTTGATAGACTTGTTTTTCATTTGCTTCTGTAAGTTCTAGTGTCCTTTGAATAAGCTTTCTTACAGTTTTAGGTTTTTCTTCAGTAAGAATTTTTTGAATTGATTTTTCAACACTGAAACTTCTGCTGTTATTCATGCTTTCGAACAACAGAAGTAGAAGAATAAAAAAAGTTTTTGAATCGAAAAGAAAAAAGGAATGTGTGTTTATTGAAGATTTACTTCTCTTTTTAACTCATTAATCTTGTCTGTTTTTTCCCAAGTAAATTCTGGTAAGTCTCTACCAAAATGACCATAACAAGAAGTTTTCCTATAAATCGGTCTTTTCAGTTTAAGGTGCTCAATTATTGAGCCAGGCTTGAAATCAAATATCTTAAGAATTGCCTTTTTTAATTTCTTTATATCTACCTTCTCAGTTCCAAAGCATTCAACATTAACAGCTAATGGATTTGGTTCTCCAATGGCATAGGATACTTGTATTTCACATTTATCTGCTAATCCTGATGCAACAACATTTTTAGCTGTGTATCTAGCTGCATAAGATGCAGAACGATCTACTTTGGAAGGATCTTTTCCTGAAAATGCTCCTCCCCCATGGGAATCTACTCCTCCATATGTGTCTACAATAATTTTTCTACCAGTTAACCCTGCATCACCATGAGGTCCACCGGTTACAAAACGACCTGTTCGGTTGATGATAATCTTAGTTCTATCATCTAGTAATTCTTTTGATACAACCTTTTCTATTACTTCTTTTTGAATACCTGCTTTGATTTCGTCAATAGTGGTTTCTTCAATATGTTGTGCTGCAATAACAATAGCTTCTATTCTAAAAGGAATATCATTCTTATACTCTACCGCAACCAAAGATTTTCCATCAGGTCTTAAAAAAGTTAAAATTCCTTTCTTCCTAACTTCAGTTAATCTGTGTGTTAGCTTGTGTGCTAGAACTATGGGTAAGGGCATGTATTCAGGCGTTTCATTTGTAGCGTATCCATACATGATCCCCTGATCTCCTGCTCCCTGTTCTTTTTGTTCCTCTGTTCTGACTCCTATAGCTATGTCAGGTGATTGTGAGTGTATAGTGTTAATGACTGCACACCCCCTATAATCAAAACCAATACTAGAATCATCATAACCTATTTCCTTGATTGTATTTCTGACAATCTCTTCATAGTTCAAGATTACAGGTTTAGTAGTGGTTATCTCCCCACCAATTAGGACTAATCCAGTTGTTACAAAACATTCACAAGCAACATGAGCATCTGGATCTTCAGCCAAAATGGCGTCTAAAATGGTGTCTGAAATTTGATCACATATTTTATCGGGGTGACCTTCTGTTACTGATTCTGAGGCAACAATCTTGTAGGAATCCAATTTTTCATCTCTCCAAAATAACTTATAAAATGAAACTTACTTTCACTTTTTAATGCTTGCTATAAGAAAGTAATGTTGTTCTGAACAAAATCATAAAAGAATCGAGCAATGCTTTTACTCAATTCCTGAACTAATTTGTATTTCATTTAACATATTTAATATTTCTTCCTTGCTTGGAATATCTTCAGGATTACTGCTTTTAGAGGCAAAAATTAATTTTGTAGATAATTGTTCGATTTCACGAAGTAGCATTGGGTTATGACCTTTTTCCAATAGAGCATCTCTAATTTCTATTAACTGATTAGAAATCTTGAGAAGTTCTTGAGAAATATCTACGCTCTCGCTTATGAGATGCCTAATTATCCCAAACCCGTCATTTACTGTAGATATCTGAGGATGTAAAGTTGAATTTAGATGTTGAGCAATCTGACGAATGATTTGATTCTCTAAATCTCCTTTTTTTGTTTCAGCTTCCTTATATTTTTTCCCAAAAACGACATTAGAAAGGTGTTTTAGCGTATTTTCAAAAACATCTTGTGATTGTAATTCAGGAATTAAATGTATGAGTTGTGTTTTGACTAAAACCCGTCTCTCATTTTTTAGCAAATAATTATATTCATCTTTTGTTAGCTTTTCATCAGCTACGAGTTTTTTGACATCCTCTCTAAATGTTTGTCTATTTCCCCTGCCATCCCAATAGGACATCTCGATGTGTTCCCGTAACTTAAGTACAATTTCATCCAGTGTAGATGTTTTGGTTGCATCCATGTTTTATGTACTTGTTTTATATGTTAATAAGAATTTCTTAAGCTGAAAAGACAAATCTCAGCTTCGAAGACAAATTTATGAGCAGTGCACAACAAATATCAATAACTTATTTACTCGTTCATAGAGATGACGGATACTGTTGGTATACTATTCTGTGGAGGAGAAGGTACTCGAATGAGACCTTTAACTTACTATATGCAGAAGGTTATGATGCCTATTGGGGAAGATCAAGTTCCTATTCTAGAGTATGTGCTTAAACATTTCAAGAAACACGGTATTAACGATATAATTTTGTTGGTGAATTACAAAAAAGAGCAGATACAAGGATACTTTGGAGATGGTGAGAAACTGGGGATGAATTTGATTTATGTTCCTGATAAACCAGGACCTGTAGGGACAGGTACTGCTTTACTCAATGCTCAAGAATATATTGGGGAGAGAAAAATGATAATTTATTATTCTGATATTATAACCAACGTAAATTTCTCTGAGATGGTAAATTATCACACCAATCATGGAAAATGGGCAACCATTTTAGCGTCTAGGGGTTGGAAAATACGCGTTGGTACTGCTGAAGTCGATACATCTAATAAAGTCAAAAAATTTGTGGAGAAACCCCAAATACCTTTACTGGTTAATACTGGAATTAGTATTTTAGATCCAATTGTATTCAATTATCTTAATGAGTTTGATTCCAGTACAAGCATTGATTTATCAAAAGACATATTTCCCAAGTTTGTAGAAAATGAACAGATGTACGCTTATATTCCAGATGATGTGTATTGGGAAGATATTGGTTCGATAGAACGTTATGAAAAACTAGATAGCGAATTTATTACTGGAGTAATGCGGAAATAGCAATATGTACATTTTAATTTGAAATCTTAAAGGAAACATTATTATTGATTTGCTAAAAAGGGACTATAATGAAACATAGATTGATGGACTTATTGGCATGTCCAATTGATAAATCATGGCCTTTGAAATTGGAAATTGCAGAGGAAGTAAAGACATTAGAGAAAATTTCAATCCCTTTGCAAAATGAACAAACTGAAGTTGTTTGTAACTATTATTGCAATTTTCTTCAATTCCAACTCGTAGAAATAAGTGATAATGGGGAAGAAAGGATAAAAGAAATAGATGAAATCAAAAAACATGTATCGTTAAAGGATTGTCAAGAATGTTTCAAAATTGAAATTCAAAGTGGGAAGCTATATTGTTCTCATGATGAAAATCATCAATTTGATATAAAAGAAAGTATTCCCGTTATGCTTACTGAACAACAACTCAAGGAAATTTACGGGAGAAAAAGAAAATAATTTTTGAAATCATCCACTCTTCTCTGTTTTTTCATTTGAATCAGTTTTTATCTCCACATTCTTCTTATTGTCTGTTTTGTATGTGTGCCAAATAAAATACACTATTTCAATAAGAATCCCTGCCGCTAGTAAGACATTAATTATAACTATCTTTGTTCTAAAACTTTCAAAATCAAAGAGAAATTTTTGTACAGACAAGAATATTCCATAAGCTACAACAATCAGTAAAATCATTGTAAGTTGAATACCTGCGGCCCTATCAATTTTATTTATCAGATTCTTAGCTTTTGTCACTTTCTTGTTTGGCATTTTTTCACCTGTCTTATCTATAATCTCTCTTAAAAAGCTCTTCTATGTATTTTTCATTTAGTATAATGATGGTTGGTCTTCCATGGGGACAGGTGAAAGGTTCTTCTAGTTCTAGTAACTCTTTCAAAAGCAATTCCGCTCTATCTAATGTGATTTTATCCCCAGCTTTAATTGATCTTCTACATGCAAAGATGGATATTATGTCTTTTACAAACCCTAAATCTTCTAAATCCAATTTTTCTTTTATCTCTGAAACATTTGTTTTAAAAATATCAATCATGTCCTTTGCTACATTGAATTCTATAGTTACACCCATAATAGATGGAATTGACCGAATTAATATTTCATTCTTACCAAAAACTTCAATTTCAAAACCAAATGTTTTGAGATTTTCCTCTATACTTTCTATTATTTCAAATTCAGAGGGTTTTAGTGTAACTGAAATAGGAGCAAGTAACTGCTGAATTGAGACACTTTTCTTTTTTATTTGTTTAATATATCTCTCATAATTTATTTTTTCATGAGCAGCATGTTGATCACATAAGAACAATCCTTCTTGGGTTTCAGCAACAATGTAAGTGTCCTTGATAATCCCAAGAATTCTAATACTCTTCTTTCGTTCAAAGCCTTCTTCTTGTAATTCTATGTTTTTATCCATTGTTGGAAGAAATTTATCAATTCTCTGTTCCTTACTTTTTACTATTTTGTAATCTGGTCTTTCTCTCGGACTTATAGGAGTAGGTAATTTTCTCTTTTCAGATTCATGACTTTTGGTTCCAACCGAAGTTAGAGTTGTTGGTTTGTGCCTTGTTTCAATAACTGTTTCGAATAATTTTAACCCACTTCTTTCTAATGATTCTCTGATAGCCGTTTCAATTAGTGCATATACTTTAGCTTCATTGCTAAATCTGATTTCTTTCTTAGTTGGATGTACATTGACATCAACTTCATCTGGCGGTAAGTCGAAATATAGAAAAATTATGGGATATCTATTATGGGGAACTGCGGTACCATATCCTCGCGAAACTGCTTCAGATATGACTTTGTTGGTTACAGACCTTCCATTGACAAAGATATACAGATAGTCTTTGGATTTTCGGGAAAATTCTGGTTTAGTAATAAAACCTGTAACACTGTATTCATTTTCTTTCTTATTGATGGGTAAACAAGCTCTGGCTATATTTTCACCAAAGATTGCGGTAATTTGTACAATCAAATCACCTTTGGGAGCTGTAAGTATATCCTTTCCATTATGAGTAAGGGTGAAAGAAATGCTAGGATTTGCAAGTGCTAGTTTAGTTACATATTCTGTAATGTGATTGATTTCAGTAGATATTGTTTTAAGAAATTTTCTTCTAACGGGAACATTGAAGAAGAGATTTTTTACACTAATGCGTGTTCCTTTCGGTGCGGAGGCTTGTTTGTCTGAAACAATTTCTCCCCCCTCAATCACTAAGTGAATTCCTAAATCTGACTCTTCTGTTTTGGTGATTATCTCAACCTGAGCAACACTAACAATACTTGCTAAAGCCTCTCCTCGAAATCCTAAACTATAAATTGAAAATAGATCATCTGCATTATTTATTTTGCTGGTAGTGTGCCGATTAATTGACAATCTTGCATCAGTAGATTCCATCCCTATTCCATCATCTATAACTTCTACACTTTTTTTCCCTCCCTCTTGAATGTTTATTGTGATTTTGCTACTCTGTGCGTCAATTGAATTTTCTACAAGTTCTTTAACAACAGACGCTGGTCGTTCAATAACCTCTCCAGCAGCTATCTTGTTTATAGTAAGCTTATCTAGTTTGACTATTTTTCTACTCATAGAATCACAGATGTTCTTTGTTTTAAGGCAATTAAAGCAATATTTACTGTTATTTCTCTTTCAAAGTTTTTTTACTTTTCTTAACTAAATCATTTAGGATATTGAATGCTTCTACTGGTGTTGTATCTTCTAAATTCAATCTAGAAACATTCTCAACAATTTCTTCATATGCTGAATAAATAGTAGAAACTTTTGATTTTGAAGATTTAGTCTTAATAGTTTCACTTTTCTTAGTGGTACTTTTTTCTAACTCTTGTTCATGTAATAATGATAAGCGATTATCTGCATTTGTGATAACGTCTTCTGGTAATCCTGCTAGTGAAGCAACATGAATTCCAAAACTCTCACTTATTCCTCCTTCTTTCACTTTGTAGAGGAAGTGAATATCTCCATTAACATTCTTGATAGAAACATGATAATTTTTTATTCTAGGCATTTTTTCTTCCAATTCTATTAACTCATGATAGTGTGTTGCAAAAAGTGTTCGTGGTCCATTCTTACCAATATGATCATGAAGGTATTCTGTTATTGACCAAGCTATGGCAACCCCATCATATGTTGATGTTCCTCTACCAACTTCATCTAGAATCACTAAGCTTTTTTCTGTAGCATTATTGAGGATATTAGCACATTCATACATTTCTACCATGAATGTTGAACGATTTTCTACTAAAACATCATGAGCACCTATTCTTGTAAAAATTCTATCAGTTAGTCCGATTCTTGCAAAGCTTGCAGGTACAAAACTACCAATTTGAGCCATTAAAACTACTAAAGCAACTTGTCTCAGTAATGTACTTTTTCCTCCCATGTTTGGACCTGTGATAATTAATATTCTTTCTGAATCATTTTTCAGTAATGTATCATTAGGAATAAAGGATGTTTGTTCCAATAGTCTTTCAACAACAGGATGTCTCCCGTCCTTTATTTCAATAATGCTTTCTTTCGTAATTTCTGGCTTTGAGTAATCATAATACACTGCATTTTGTGCAAAGGTTCCTATAACATCAATTACTGCGCAGTAATTGGCATTTTGTTGGATTGGTTTGGCATATTGAGTTATTTCCTCCAACAATTGGTCGAATAATTCTTCTTCTAAAACTAGTATTTTTTCTTCAGCGTTTAGAATCTTTTCTTCATATTCTTTTAGTTCTGGGGTAATATATCTCTCAGCATTCACAAGTGTTTGTTTTCTTTCATATTCTTGAGGGACATTAACTGCTGAGGCCTTTGGGACTTCAATATAATAACCAAATACTTTGTTGTAACGAATTTTTAAAGTCTTTATTCCAGTTCGAACTTTCTCTCTTGCTTCTAAAGAAGTAAGAAATGATTTTCCCCCTCTTTGTATTTTCCTTAGCTCGTCCAGCTCTTCATTATATCCGTCTCTAATAACATTACCATCTTTAATACTCACGGGAACTTCGTCTTCAATTCCTGTAGCGATTATATTTACCACTTCTGGCAATGGATCAATATTCTTTTTGATATCTTTTATGAGAGATGCTTTGAATTCTGAAAGAACTGATTTAATATCTGGTATCAATTCCAATGAACTTTTCAAAGCGGTTAAATCTCGTGGTTTACTTCTTCCAAGACATATTCTTCCTATCAAACGTTCAATATCACTCATTCTTCCAAGTATGTTTCTCAATTCTTCTCTAGATACTGAATCTGAGGATAATTCTTCTGTTGCATCAATTCTCTCTTGAATTATTGAAAGATTAAGACTAGGACGTAGTATCCATGTTGTGAGCAATCTTGATCCCACTGGTGTTTTAGTGTTGTCAAGAACTTGCCTCAGTGTTCCATATTCTGTTCTGTCACGTAAATTTTCTATCAGTTCAAGATTTCTAATAGTACTGAAATCAAGTAACATATAGTCTTGACTCTTGATTTGACTGATTTTTGTGATATTTGGAAAATTTTCTCTCATTTGAGTTTCTTTAATGTATTTGAGTGTAGCTCCTGCTGCTCCTATCGAAGGAACGTATTCATTTACCCCATATCCATCCAAGCTTAGAACATCGAATAATCTATGAAGATTCTGAAGTCCTTGCTCAATATCAAAAAAATAATCATCTCTATATGTGATAGTACACTTTTGCTGATTAAAATAGATATTCAGTTTTGCCCAAAATTCTTGGGTTACTATGATTTCTGATGGGTTAAGGCGGGTTAATTCTACTTCTAGTAGATTTTTTGCTTTTTCACCTTCAAAATCTGTAACTAAAAACTCACCTGTAGATAAATCTAGAGCTGAAAGACCTATCAAATTTCCTTCCTTGTAAATTGCTGCTAAGTAATTATTATGCCCCTTTGCTAGAGATTCTGGTAAAGTGATTGTTCCTCTTGAGATTAATTGCACAACTCCTCTTTTTACAATTTTCTTAGTTGTTTGTGGATCCTCCAATTGTTCAACCATTGCAACTTTGTACCCATTTTCTACCATTTTGGCAATATATGCATCCACTGCATGATATGGAACACCTGCTAAAGGAAATTTCTTTTCTCCTAGTGTGCGAGCTGTGAGAGTAATATTAAGAACTCGAGAAGCTATTTGTGCATCTTCATTAAATGTTTCATAGAAATCCCCCGCTCTGAAAAATATGATATACTCAGAATATTGTTTTTTAATATCCTGCCATTGTTGCATCATTGGGGTTAGTTTAGGCATAAGCTTTCTATCATCAAAACGCTTCATCATTTCTACTCTCTTTAGCTATCTTCTCTTAAATTCTTTTTTCTTTTGAATATAAAAATCATATACATCTTTTGGTTGTTTCTTAGGATCTGCTGCACCCCAAGAGTATATGTCTTCAGGATTATCTTCGCTTAAGTAGAACCATCCCCCTTCTTCAATAATTTTCTTCAGTTGATTTATTATGGCAACTCCGGCACTAGCACCTAATCTGTCTGCACTTGCATTGACCAGCCGTACAGCGGTTCTTGCAGTTTTTATTCCCCCTGCTGCTTTTACGCTTAGATCTTTACCAACAGCTTGTCGCATAAGAGCAATGTGATCAATAAAAGCTCCCATCGGTCCAAAACCTGTTGATGTTTTTACATAATGAGCACCTGAACTTTTCGAAATTTGACTGGCTTTAACAATCTGATCATCAGTTAGAAATCCTGTTTCTAATATCACTTTTACAATTACACCATCTGCAGCTTGAACTACTCTGCTGATATCCTTACCTACAGCGAAATAGTTATTTTCTCTGAAACTACCTATGTCCATAACCATATCGATTTCATTTGCACCATAACTAATTGCTTCCAAAGTTTCAGTTTCTTTTGTTTTTGATGTAGAAGCTCCCAACGGAAAACCAACAACTGCTGCAATATTAACCTCAGATTTTTTTAGAATTTCTCTACAAAAGGATATATGTTCAGAATTAACACAAACGGCAGCAAAATTGTATTTTAGCGCTTCTTCACACAATTTGCTAATGTCTTTCTTTGTAGCAAATGCTTTAAGATTTGTATGATCAATCATACGTGCAAGTTTTTCAGGAGATATTTTTAGGGAATACACAATATACAAATATATTGAAAATACAAAAATATTCCGAATGTTTTGTTTTTATATGCATTAGTGACTTTTTACTGCAAATTTTTATTTTGAAACCCTCTAATCAAAGTTTTATCCTATTTTCAAAAGTGCTGTGATTTAAATTTAAAAAAATAAAATGTATAAGAAGCCAAAATATTTAAAATCATTCCTCCTCATTGGCACAAAGATTAGAAACACGAGGTTTCATTTATGAAGAAAATCAGAAGTACGATGTTTACTTTGACTATATTAGTTGTAATTTCAATGTCATTAATAACAATGTCCGGATTAGTTCAAGGTTACTCCAACGATATCATGGTAACTGAACCAACCAATCTAAGCAATCCCATCCCCCCAATTAGTGAAGAAGTTTATTCCCTTTCATCTAATTACACCTATGGGTTTAACGCAACTGCTGTTGTTAATAGAACAGTAGAAATGCAGACTTTTGGCACTCTGGGTTTAATAGATTCTATTGAAGTAAATATCATTGGGAATGAAAGCGTGATGACATATTTCAATTACACTCTGCCTAACATTCATGTTGATAATATTACATTTGCAAGTTTCCGTGTTTCGAATGCATCATATGAAGGTATAGGGAACTCAACTGCTAAGAGAACCTATACTTTTCAGAAATATATTAATTACACAACCTTCACGGTTCCATTTAACCTAGACTTAACAAGTATTGGTCAAGGAGCTCAATATTTCATCAATGTCTATATTGAATTTGCATATCCTTATACATATACAATTGTTAATACTGAACAAGTGCTCAAGTATGAGGAATTAGTTTACCCTTTAATCAATAATATTCCAATAGTTGATGGATTAGTCTGGATAGAAAAACAAGGAGGAGATATTTTCTTAGACGATGCGGAACATACAATAACTCCTAACAATTCTACAGAAGGCATAATATTAATCACTGATGCCGAAACTGGTCTTCTAAAGTGGTCTAACATAACTAGAGAGCCATTTAATTATACTCAATCATATGAAGATGATTTGATGTTGAACGTCTATTTATCATCAGTTAGTGCTTCCGGTGATGTAGAAAATCCTGCTAACACAATTCTGTTTAAATCATCTAATGTGTATCGGAAAATTGAAATTGATCCTTTTGGTTTGGTTAAGATAACAGAATCTCAAACATTAGTTTTTCTTGGTCCTAAGAAACCAGATGATTATAATGAAATAGATCTAAAACCATATGCTCTGAACGCCTTTCCTATAATTATACCAATAAATGCAACCATCATAGATCTATATGATGAAGTAGGTTCATTAAATCAAATTTATCAAGTTGAGAATCAAATATTTACTCCAGGGGCATATAATCAACGCCCTAGCGTTTTTCCAGGCCATGATGCTTTGGTAATATTTCCAAGAACACCATTGTTCTATGGGGACCAAATGACATTCACCATAATTTATAGAGTTCCTTTGGATACCTTCTTAACAAAAGAAACAGGCTCTATTAACTATAAGTTTTCGTTTGAGCCATGTTCTATCGTGAATTGGACCATTGATGAACTCAAAGTAGATGTTATTCTACCTAAGGGAGCTGTATACCAAGAAATTCAATACAATAATCCTGATCCCTATCAAGATATGTATATAAGTTATGATAAAAAATTCGAATTCACTACACTTGGATTCAGACGTATTATGAGCTTTAAGTTCACTACTTTTTCAGGAAATGACAATGCTCCTGTAATAATCAGTTACCGCTATTCGAGGTTGAACATGTTGATTACTTATTTATTACAAGTAATTGTTGTAGGTGTAGTATTTGCAGTCTATCTTGGTATTAGGTGGTCAACAAAGAAAGCTAAAGATTTAGTGGTAGATGAATCGGATAAAGAATTCATTCCGGTAGATGAAATAGAGGAATTTGTTAAACAATATGAAGAAATTCTATCTATTCGTGAGAGATTACGGGAAACTAGGTCAAAATTAGCTGCAAAGAAATTGAAAGCTAAAGCAGGCAAAGATTTGATTGCCAAACTCGAGAAACGCCAAAGAATAGAGGAAGAAGATTTGAAGAAGACAAAAGAATCTCTGATAGCTTTTGGTGGAAGATATAAGGAATATGTCCAAAAGATCGAGATTGCTGAAAGAAAACTTTACGAAGAAAGAAGAAATCTTCGCATGCTTCAGCAAGAATACAGGGTCAAGAAGAACATGACCAGAGAGTCATATATGAAACTCTTCCGAGAAAGGCAGCAAACCATTGAGAAACTAAAGAACGAAATTAATAGTCACTTAATCAGCCTAAGAATGCTTTTAGAACCTTAATTCATTATTCCCTTTTTTCTTTTCTTTTTATTTATCTTATTTCTGAAAAAACTTATAAGAAGCTCCGCGATTTTTATTTTACTAAAGTGGGAATCATGCATCTTGAAAGTATAACTGAGAGCGCGGAAACAATAGGAAAAGAAGTTCCAGGTCTTTCTGACGTTGCACAAGACCTTGCTCAGGTTTTGAAGAAAGGTAGGCTTATGCTCAATAAATTATTTGATCAATGTAATCGTGAAGGATTAAACATAGATTTGAGCCCTGAAGAGCAGAATGAGATTTCTTTGAAAGTAGCATTAGTGACCAATCCTGACCAAGTTTTTCAATATGCACGAATTGTACAGCTTGTTTTTCAACTCAACTATTTCTCAAAATGCTATGAAAAAGCATTAGGATATGAAAAACTCCCCAATATTATAGAAAAAGAGGCTAAAAAACTTCATGTGAAAATAGAAGAGTTTCGCAGACTAATAGAAAAGGAATACGTGGCAAGTATTTAGTAGAGTTCTTATTTTCTACTAATCATAAGAAAGATTTATTGAATTCAAGTTTTACTGGTAGGTTGACTTCAAAATGCTTAGTAAAGATGAGTTAGAGAAATACAATCGTCAAATTATAATCTCAAACATCGGTGTTGAGGGTCAAAAAACACTGAAATCAAGTAAAGTTTTGGTAATAGGTTTAGGCGGGTTAGGTTCTAGCGTTGTATATTACTTAGCTTCAGCTGGGGTTGGAAATTTAGGATTACTAGATCAAGATAGAGTAGAATTGTCCAATTTAAATCGTCAAATTTTACATTATGAAACTGATCTGGATAAAACTAAAATAGATTCAGCATTCAACAAACTTTCTCAACTCAATTCAGATATAGAAATAATATTACACAAAACTCATCTTAATGAAAGCAATGCAGAAAAAATAATCTCTGGTTATGATTTTGTAGTAGAAGCGAGTGATAATTTTGAAACAAAATTCCTTGTAAATGATATGTGTATCAAATTGGAGGTACCTTTTGTGATAGGGGGTGTATTCCAGTTTGAAGGACAAATGATAACTGTTTTACCTAAAGAAACAGCTTGTTACAGATGTGTGTTCAAAGAAATACCCACACCTGGTACTTATCCCACTACTGGAGAAGAGGGAGTTATGGGGACAACAGCAGGATTTTTTGGTTTAATAGAAGCCAATGAAGCTATAAAATATCTGGTTTTCAAAGATAAAGATAAACTACTTGCTAACAAGATACTACACGCTGATTTACAATACAACAGCTTCGAAACCTTCGAAGTTGAGAGAGATGTAAATTGCATTTGTAGAAGAAATAACTAAACAATACAAGGTAAAGTTTTTTATCTTAAGATTAGGATTTCACAATATGAATAACAATATGAGTTATTTTGTACATCCTACAGCTTTTATCGAGGATGATGTCACAATTGGAGATGGAACAAAAATTTGGCATCAAGTACAAGTGAGAAAGGGTACAACTATTGGAAAAAATTGTATCTTTGGAAAATCTGTTTTTGTTGATTTTGAGGTTATGATTGGAGACAATGTGAAGATACAAAATTTCGTTTCAGTATACCATGGTGTAACTCTTGAGGACGATGTATTTGTTGGTCCCCATGTTTGTTTTACAAATGATTACCTGCCACGAGCTGCGAATCCTGAATGGGAGTTAGTACCAACCCTAGTCAAAAAAGGTGCTTCAATAGGCGCTAATGTTACTGTAGTGTGCGGAATAACTGTGGGAGAATATGCAATGATAGGTGCAGGAAGTCTTGTTTCAAAAGATGTACCAGCGCATGCTTTAGTTTTTGGTAATCCCGCAAGATTGAAAGGATATGTTTGTTATTGTGGTCATGTTATAACCAAATCAGATGATTATTTACCTTCTGGTACTATACTTACATGTGAGAAATGTGACAAGGAAAATATGATATAGTAAATTTAAGAACTTTACAGATTGCCTAAGAGGTAGAACTTTTCTATTTCTTTTCTGAATTCTCTCTACATCCGACACAAACCTTAAATAACATGTTTACTTGATAACAAACTACTGAATCATCAAGAATGAAGAGTGTTACAAATCTATAAATGCAAAATCGTACACCAATATGGTGATTAAAATTTGTTTAGGGGTTAACAAATGAATTTAATTTCAATAAGATTGCCAAGTGAGTTTGTTGAAATTCTGGATGAAATGGTCCTACAGGGTAGATATGCTTCAAGATCTGAAGCAATAAGGCTCGCACTTAGAGATTTTTATAGGGAACACTATGCATCAAAACAATCAACTGATTTTCGTTTCCCAAATATTGACAACAAATATAATAACATCATTTTTGAAGATGATTAGGATCTTCAATCTCATCTATTTCCAGTTATAAGGGGCATTTGAAGAAACGTTAGGTTTAACAGAGTGAGATTTTTTAGTAATATACAATCAAATTAAATGTGTCTTGGAGATAATCCAATACTGAAGTGTTAACTTTGAGATTAAATCTCTATACTGAAATCCAATATTGGTGGGAAAGATGGTAGACATGAAACAAGATGATTTTAATGAAACAAGCTCCCATGATGAAACCAAGAAGAATCGTTTTGTAAAGACTCAAAATATCTTTTCAAAAATTAATGGGAAAATAGCTCCTGCTTTACCTTATCTAAAAAATAGATATCTGAGATATTCTGTTTCTTTTGTTCTTCTAGGACTTGTTGTTTATCTTTACGTTCTCTTTGAAACATTTCGTGAAGAAGAGAAAGCAATGTTTCTGTCCCTCCCCATTCCTACAGTCGCTCTTGTTCCTATGGGTTTAGTTTTTGCTCTTATCATGGTTCTCTATGTTTCATGGGATGATTCTTTTTTCAAGAAATACAGAACCCCTGGCTTGTATATGGTTATTTTAACAGCCGTTTTTTATGCCCTTATTTTTTCAGGTTTAGATACCTTTCTCTTTGATTTAGGGATAGCTAGATGGCTAACAAAGCTAACTGGAACTATAGTGTCCTCTTTATTGATTGCTTTTGGTATGAATATTAGTGATGTTACTTGGTTAACAACGAGTTATATGACTAAAATTGATTTTATGACAGCTCCTAGCGGAGAAGCAGCAATACTCATTGATGCTAGGTGTAGTGGAATTCATTCACTTACAATCTTTACAGCCATATTCCTAATCATGTTATTTGAAGCAAGGAAAAGACTACGTTGGAATTATAGAACAGGACTTGTTACATTAATTGGAATTTTTGGAACCTACTTCATCAATATTTTACGAATCATCATAGTAATTTCATTATACTACTTCTATGGAAGAGAGGTTGGAGAACCAGTACATAATTACCTCGGCTACATTATGCTTATTTTATGGATACCTGTTTTCTGGTTGTTTATACTTCCTTTGAGTGAGAAAAAGGAGATTAGAGAACTAAGAAAACAAAAACGAATAGAACGAAGAAAGAAGAAAAAACAAAAAAAGCGCGAAATAAGAACAGAAAACGTAGAAGAAAAGACTTCTGAAAGCGATATTGATGATTCTAGTTCTTCTTTATAGATTTTCAAAAACAATTTTTGTTCTTTCTGCGGTTTTTTGCCATGAAAGCTGTTCTACTACTTCCTTAGACCTTTTTTGAATTTCCTCAACCATTTTTGGGTTGTTATAGATTTCGATTGCTTTTGTAGCAAAGTGATTAACAGATCTAGGTGTGATTATCAAGGTATTTTTGTGGTCGAAAGTATTTGCTTCAGGGGTTGTTAATACTGGGGTTTGACAAGCCATAGCTTCTAACAGTACCAAACTCATACCTTCATGACTAGAAGGAAGTAACAATAGATCAATAGAACTGAAGAATGTATTCTTCTTATGGTTATCGTAAATATATCCAAAATCTATGATATTCTCATTTAGTCCCAATCTATTAATCTGGCTTAATATTTTCTTTCTTGAGTTCAGATCATCTCCTGCAATGAGTAGTTTAACATCAGGAATTTTTTCCTTAATTTTCTTAATTATTGGCAGAATTAAATGAGCTCCTTTTCCTGCTGTCATTCTTCCAAGAAAACCTAAAACCAATTCCTTATTTTTCTTCATGTAGATTTTTTCATCTGTTTTATAGTGAATTTTAGTATCTACACCATTTGGGATGACAGTTATTTGTTCTTCTTCAATGGAGTAGTATTTTACTAATTCCTCTTTAATAGCTTCACTAACTGCAATTAAATGATTAGCTCTTTTTAGAACTCGTTTTTCAACGAATTTCAATAATGGAAATAAAAGACGAACCCTTCGTTCAACCCAGCTTAGTTGTTTGAAAGGTAATTTGTCAACTCCTCGTTTTTCCCTACTAAAAGTGGTATGAACGGTTTCAACAATAGGATATTTATTCTTAATTCCTAATGAAGATAGTAGGTTCATATTTCCTTGAACAACATCTGGATTTAGTTTATTAACAATTTCTTTTGACTTCTTCCAGTAGTTTCTAGAATAGAAATATCTTGAGGAAGAGGTTTTAATTAAGGACAAAAACGGCACTTCTATTTTTCCACTAGCTGATTCACAATCCTTAGCTGCTGAGATAATATGTGCTTCCCAATCTCCTTCTTCGTTTAAAATCTTGGCCAATTGGAAACAATAAATCCAAGTTGCTCCCTTTCTGTATTCTTGAGTTAGAAAGCATACTTTTTTCTTATTCATTATATTACCTCTGTATTAATTCTTCATAGCGAATAGCTGAAGTTTTCTTAACGACATCCTTAAAGCTTTTATGAGTAACCGGTTTCATATCAAGCTTAATTACTAGGTTAAAGAGATCTTCCAACAGTTTTCGCAGTTTAAAAGGTTCATAAATTGCATGCAGATAAAAACAAACATAGTCAGTGCTTTGATCTATATATTTCTTGAAATTTTTTCTATATATTTTCTTTATTTCTTCGATACCTTTTCCTTTTTGTAACAACTCTTCAAAAGTTGGCTCAGTAACAGGAAGTTGGAGAATCTGTTGTGACTTCTTTTCTCTAGTTTCAAATTGTAATTGGAACGGTTCTGAATACTTATAGTCAGCTAAGAATTCTACTCCCTTTTCTTTCATGATTTGAAAATAAAACTTGTTTGTCTGGAAGTTTGGTGCTGCATTTGTTATGGGTACAGAATTGAATATTTGATTGTATTCTATGAAAATCTTCTCTATAAATTCTGATGTTTTTTCAAAAGAAAATCTCCTAAAACCCGAAGACCATTCGACATGATTGTAACCATGAGGATGAATTTCAAATAATTCTTTATCATTATAGTTTTTTAAAAGTGATTTTGCAGATTCCCTTATTCTTGCAGGTGGTAGAAGGAC
>JAUWEG010000052.1 GCA_030608385.1 Candidatus Heimdallarchaeota archaeon | reverse complement strand
TGGCTATCTGAAGAAACTAGGGATAATCCAGAAAGACTTACAAAAGATTTTGTCTGGATTGTCGACCCTATTGATGGAACTAAAGAATTTGTTGAAGGCATTCCTGAATACGCAATTTCGGTTGCTTTAGTCAAGAATGGTGAACCAGTGATTGGTCTAATCTTGAATCCCTTAAAAGATGAACTCTATACAGCTATCAAAGGTATGGGAGCTTTTCTTAATGGAGAACCAATAACAGTTGCAGAAAACCCTTCTGATAAGCCTGTTTTATTAGCCAGCAGATCAGAAACCAAACGTGGAGAATGGGAGCAATTCAAACGATCTGCAGAGATTATCCCTACAGGATCAATAGCTTACAAACTTGCACTTGTTGCAGTTGGGAAAGCTGATGGTACTTTCAGTCTCGGAAACAAAAACGTTTGGGATATCGCAGCAGGTCACCTACTGATCGAGGAAGCTGGTGGAAAAGTTTCTGACCAGTATGGTCAAGGTTTTAAATATAACCAAGAAAAAACCCTTGTTAATTCAATCGTTGGCACATCTAGTGTGGCTTCAGAAAAGATATTTAATTTAATAGAAAATTCGAGGAATTGAAATGGTGGAAAACAAAGGATTAATTGCACCTCATGGTGGAACATTAATTGATTTGATGATTACCGATGAGGCAAAACGTTATGACCTTGTCGAAAAAGCTAAAACAATACCAAAATGGGAATTGGATGAACGTGGTCTTGCAGACTTAGAATGTATAGCTACAGGAGTTTATTCTCCCCTAACTGGTTTTGCAATTGAAGCTGATTATGACAGTATTTTGAAGAGTATGAGACTTTCAACAGGTCTCATCTGGCCTATCCCTATAACTTTACAAGTTACAGAGGATTTTGCAGCACAACTTAAAGAAGGATCTGAAATCTCTTTGACTAAAGAAGATTCTCATTTAGCAATCCTGAAAGTTTCTAGTATATATCGACCAGATAAAGCTGAAGAATCTAGACAAATTTATGGTACTGACGATAAAGCTCATCCTGGTGTAACAGCTCTCTATGATGGTGGTCCAGTCTATCTTGGAGGAGACATTCAAGTCTTTGCAGATATTCCTCATACAGAATTCTTTGAGTATAGATATACACCAAAAATGACTAGAAAGGTCTTCACAGAAAAAGGATGGAAAACAGTTGTTGCTTTCCAAACAAGAAATCCTATTCACAGAGCACATGAACATCTACAGAAAGTAGCAATGGAATATGTTGATGGACTGTTTGTCAACCCTCTTGTTGGTGCTACTAAAAGTGACGATATTCCATCTAATGTAAGAATGGAAACATACAATGTCATTCTGAACAGTTACTATCCTAAAGACAGAACTTTCTTAGGGGTCTATCCAGCCAATATGAGATATGCAGGACCTAAAGAAGCAGTTCTTCACGCAATCAGTCGTCAAAACTATGGTTGTAGTCACATGATTATTGGGCGAGATCATGCAGGTGTTGGAAAATATTATGGAACCTACGATGCTCAACTAATTTTCGATAAGTTTGCTAAAGTTGATTTGCTTATTACACCATTAAAATTCGAGCATGCTTTCTACTGTAAATTGTGTGAACAGATGGTAACTCAGAGAACTTGTCCTCACTCAAAAGAAGCACATGTTTTTCTTTCAGGTACTAAAGTTAGAGAAATGTTACAAAACAATGAAATGCTTCCTAGGGAATTTACTCGTCCTGAAGTAGCGATGATTCTTATTGATTCTGTAAACGGTAATAGAAGATATGAGCAACAGAAGGGTGTTTCAATGCTCTTTACAGGTTTATCAGGTGCTGGCAAAACAACCATCTCCAAAGCTCTTGCTGAAGAGTTAAAGAAACGAGGTTACAAAGTTGAGAGACTTGATGCAGATATCGTCAGACAAAATCTTAGTAAAGGATTAGGTTTTAGTAAAGAAGATAGAGATGAAAATATTAGAAGAGTTGGATTTGTATGTCATCTAATGAGTAGAAACGGTGTCATCGCCATGATGGCTAATATCGCACCCTATGTCTCTGTTCGTGAAGAAATTCGACAGCGTATAGGTGATTTCATGGAAGTCTATGTCAATGCTTCTCTGGAAGCTTGTGAAGAACGTGACCTTAAGGGCTTATATGCTAAGGCTCGAGCTGGTGAAATCAAAGGTTTCACTGGAATCGACGATCCTTATGAAGAACCTCAAGCTCCTGAAGTTATTTGCAACACAGATGACGAAACTGTCGAAGAGAGTGTCCAGAAAGTTCTAGATAAAATGGAAGAATTAGGTTATATCAAACCAATAAAAATATTTGATCCTCTTTAATCTAACTTCACTTTCTTTTTTCATTTTTTTCTTCATCCATATATAGTTTAACTAGATTTCTTGAGATGTAATTTGAAAAATCCCTATATTTCTGTGGGTCCTGATAAAACCCCCAGCTAGTTAAAAGGATATCATCTATCCAATAGAATATTGTGGGTTGAAATTTTTCCATTAACCTTTGAATTATCTCTTCCTCAATTTCAAAATCTTCATGAAAAACCAAAGCTATTCTATTAGTCAAGTCTTGAGAAATTGACACTAATTTTTCTCTTCCTCTGTATAAGCTCCATCCCTCGAGAATGACTGAATCAATCCATTCCACTGTAATATCATGAATACTTTCCCAAAGATTTAATGTTTCATTCTTACTCGTTTGTGTCACCCTTTAAACTATTTTCTTCTTCATTAGGATTAAGATTTCTCCTAAACTTAGAAAGATCTGCATACCTACTGAATTAATCATAAACAGAGATGTAATTATTTGGAAACTCCTTTCCGCTTCACTTGTGTCAGCATTATTTTCCCATCTTCAAATAGTATCCACCTAAGTTTATCTCCATTTTTTAAACCTAATTCATCAACTATTTCCTTAGGAACTGTAGTTCTTCTCCTGCTTTCTCTTATTGTAATTGAAGTCTCCGTTATGTAAACCACTTCATCAATGTCTATCTGGGTCATGTGAGAATGTACGAATTATCACATATAAGAATTTGGTTTTAAACCAACATATACACGCCATACATAAATGTGAGATATACTTGTATAACACATATATTACACATATTGTATCTGATATAATATGTTTTGACTTCCAAGGGTATTGGTTTTACACCAAACTTAAAAACATAATAAATATTTCTCCTTTATGAGTTGAACTGATATGGCAGATCTAGTATCTTTTTCTATTGGTTTTTATATTCTGTTTGCAGTACTAGCACTAGTTTGTGAATATGTTGACTCTGCTTTGGGAGGTGGATATGGAACTATCCTCGTTCCAGTTCTTCTATCATTTAACGTAGATCTAGCTCTTCTTGTACCTGCTGTTCTTTTCACGGAAATATGGACGGGTTTCGGTTCTGCAGCTCTACATCATTATGTTGGAAATGCGGATTTTCATATTCGAATTAGATCTAAAAACAAAGATTTACCTAAGGAGACTCTTACCAATGGAGGTACAGCTTCAGGTACAGCTAATGAAAATATTAAAAATAGAAAGGAAAGGAGAATCGAAATTTCTAAAGATTTCAAGATTTCAGGTATCTTGGGTTTATCTGGTGTAGTTGGGGGCATTGCAGCTGCGTTTATAGCAATCGCTATTAATGCAACCATCATAAAAACCTATGTTGGTGTCTTAGTTATAATTGTAGGTTTGTTAGTTTTTATGAAACTAAAATGGAAATTCTCATGGTGGAAAATATCAGGAATAGGCCTTGTAGCTGCCTTTAATAAGGGATTAAGTGGTGGAGGATACGGACCCTTAATTAGTTCTGGTCAAATTATTGTTGACAGAGATCCTCGTAAAGCAGTAGCATCTACTTCGCTTTCTGAAGGTGTAGTTTGTGTTGCAGCTCTGATCATCTATTTAGTAGCTAATGGTACTACACTTTCACCAAATTTTGGGTGGTTTGTCTTAGCACTTCTCGTTGGAGCTCTTGCTTCAGTTCCATTAGCTGTATTGACTGTAAAATATTTACCTATAAAAAAATTACAACCTCTAATAGGCGCAGTTACAATCCTTCTTGGAATATTTGTTTTAGCTAAAACATATTTAGCTTTCTAAAATCTCAAGCTCTTTTGTAGAGCTTCTTTTTTAAACTAATATTGAGACAAATATGAATATCGTAATTGTAAGTAACGTTATTCCAAGTATCCAAGAAACTTGTTTTCCTTTCATTTTACCCTTTAAGAAATTTCCAATCATAGCACCAAAAAACATTGTAACCGTTAACAAAGCTAAAAGTCTCCAGTCTATATTACCAAAGGACATATGTGTGATACCCCCTACTAACGCTTTGATCACTATTATGAATAGAGAAGTACCAGATGCCAATAGTGGTGGAAGACCGAATGCTAAAATCATAAAGGGAGTTTGTATCCATCCTCCACTTATTCCAAGTAAACCTGACAGTAAGCCAAAGAAGACACCACTAAGAAAAATTAGAGACACACTTATGTCATAAGATTTCTCTCCTTTTTGAATTTTCAATATAGGTTTCATTTTAGTAATTTTTTTCCAAAAGGATTTTCGTTCAATACTTTCAGTTTTTTCATTTTCTTCAGTATCATTCTTTCTGTTTCTAATTGAATGATATAACATCAATAGACTTAGAATGAATGCGAGAACACCCATGATAATTAAAACTGTTTGATCAGTCAAAAAATGCACAACAAATACTCCTGAAATCGTTCCAGCTGAAGAAGGTATTGCAAAAAGAATTCCAAACTTGAAGTCTACTTCTTTTCTTCTAGCTGCTCCAATAGTTCCAACTAACGCTGGAAGACAAAGTGCTGCAAGAACCGTTCCTACCGCAGTTTTTGTATCTATTGAAAAAATTAATATTAAAGATGGAATTAATATTACCCCTCCTCCAAAACCCCCTATATTCCCTAATATTGCAACACCTAGTGCTAACAGTCCTATCAACACTAGTTGAAGAACGATATCCATCAACTTGATTTAAAGAACTTGTTTTTAAACCTACTGCATGTACTTAAAAATAGCCTATTCTTTCTTTTCGATCATCTTTTTCAGCCTTGTAGCAGCATTCTTTAGTGAATTGTGCCTAAAGAAGTAATCTGTATCAAATTCAGTTTCTTTTATTTTCTTTATTTTCTTAACTAAATCATCTACATCTGAGAATTTTTCTGCTACTTTAGACTTTAATAGATCTTCCATGTAATCGATTCCAAAATAATCAAAAAGTAAGGTTTTTACACCAAAGAAAAGTCCTTCAAATAGAGCAGTGGAGTTAACTCCGACTTGTATTTCTGATTCTGCAAACAGCTCATACAAACCTTTTCCTTCATGATTTACAACTTCGATTCCTGATTTAAGTAACCATGGAAATTCTTCCTTCCATGTATTTACTTCATTAGGATGTAACTTGTAAATGACCTTATACGCTAGATTTTCCACTTTGTTTAATTCAACTGCAACCTTAGAAAGATGTATCCCAACCCATGGTTGAGAAATGAATACAATTTGCTTCTTCTTCTCTATTTCTTCATATTTTTTCCTTGAAATTTCAAGATCTGGAAACCCAATACTAAATATTTTATCTTTCTCAATTGGATAAGTAATGCTTTCTTTCCAGTAATCTCCGAAAGCAAAGATATAATCTGGGAAGGTTTTCTTTGTTCTATATTCTTCAAAAGAATACCCCACATGATATCTGGTTACAACACCATGTTGTATCTCTACAACAGGAATTTCCCTTTCTTTGCATGCTTCGATGAAATTCTCTTTACCATAACTACACACAATAAGAACCAGTTGAGGTTGCACTTTTTTCAGAATTTTTCGATAGTAAGGAAGGCTTCTTTTTCTTACAACTAGATTATTGTGGACAATTTCCACCAAATCAATTGATCTATTGAATTTAGAATTAAATGCTTGAGATATTTTCCTTAAGTAAATGATTTCTCCATCTGTTAGATTTACCTTAGATATTTTGAGATATCTCTTTAAATCAACCATCAAATCTATGTATGTGAAATATCTTAGATTTTTAGTTTCAGCAGGAGTTCTGAAATTAAACTCAAAATCACCTTCAATAGAAATTGAAGAGTAGATCATTTTATTGATGATGTGGTCTGTATAGATATCCCACCATTTACCATTTTCTTTCAACTTCCTTCTAGAACTACTCAAAACAAGTATTGTCTTTTTTTTAGCTAATAACGGATTAAGATTGAATTGAAAGAAAACTTTGAGATAATTTCGTATTTTCCTCAAATAGAAAACAAATTTTTTCTCTTTTTTCCTTTCTATTCTTTTTTTTCTTTTTATTTTCCCTTCAGCTAATTTGATTGTAATTGCTCTAAAAACTGCAAATCTAACCCTTTCCCAAAAGAAAACCCTATCTATTTTAGCATTGAAGAGGGAATACTCATCTTCAAACTTTAGAAATTCTTCATAAACAGATTTGAGGGATAGTTCAGATTCACTCATTGTATCCGTTTAGATGAATGATGAAATGTTATAAAAGATTTTTGTCGAATTGTGTCCTAGTCAAAAAAATAACATATTATTGAAAAAATTTAAAAGATAGCCCAAGAACAGAAATTTGTAATGAAATTCTTTGCAATGAATTCAGATGATGCAGCTAAAGCTCTAGCAAATCGTGATTTAACAATTGCTGTCTTTGGAATGGGTAAAATGGGATTACCAATCGCAGTTACTTTTTTGGAAGCAGGTTACAGTGTTGTTGGAGTAGACATTAACAAAGAACTTGTTGATTTATTGAACCAAGGAGTTGCTCCTGTTATTGGAGAACCAGGCGTTGAAGAAGGAATTAGGAAGGCTTTTAATGAGAAGAAGTTTTTTGCAACTCTATCTACTGAAGAAGCTCTTGTCTCAGCAGACATCATTGTAATTATTATCCCTATTATTGTTGATGATAATAAACAACCCAAATTGGAACCATTAACAAATCTAATGAAAGAAATAGGAAAACATCTCATAAAGGGCCATCTTATCATACAAGAAACGACTCTACCAATAGGAACAACAGAGAGAGTTCTCAAACCTATTTTGGAGGAAAATTCTGGATTGATTTGCGGAAAAGATTTTGGCTTAGGATTCTCCCCAGAAAGAACTTACAGTGGTAGAGTAATAGCTGATATAATTACAAACTACCCAAAAATTGTTGGAGGTGTTGATGATCAAAGTACTGAAAGAATCTCTTTATTCTATGATACCTTTGTTGAGAAAGGAGTTATTAAAATGAGTTCTGCTACAACAGCTGAAGCTGTAAAGGTCTTCAAAGGTGTCTATAGAGATTTGAACATTGCAATTGCTAATGAGTTAGCTCGTATAGCAGAAAAGATTGATGTTAATTTCTATGAAGTAAGAGATGCTGTAAATTCTGAACCTGCTGGGAACATTCTTATGCCTGGTGCTGGAGTTGGTGGGCATTGTATTCCTGTTTATCCCCATTTCTTGCTTCAAAATATTAGAGATTTAGGTATAGATTCAGAGTTTATTGTTTCTGGAAGAAAAGTAAATACTGACATGCCACAACATGTTGTAGAAAAAATCAAAGAAGAACTTCTAAACATTAACAGAGATTTAGAAAAATCAAAAATCGTCCTTTTAGGATTAGCTTACAGAGGAAATGTCAAAGAACATAGATACTCACCAACTATTGATATTATTAAGAATCTTCAGAATACCAACGCAAATGTATGGTTGCATGATCCATTATACACTAAAGAAGAACTAGAGACAATAATTGATGTGAAAACTGAGGAAGATCTTCATTTAATTCTGAAGAATGCAGATTGTGTGGTTCTCCTTGCAGATCATTCAGTGTATAAATCTATCACTCTACAAGAAATTGACGCACTCACAAATACACCCTACATCTTCTTAGATACAAGAAATATTGTTACAGAAAAATCAACGGAAAACAGAAAAATCGTAATGATTGGGATTTAGATTTTCAGCCCAATTTCATCTTTATGAATAAATTTCTTTTTTCAAATCATAAGTGTCAAAAAGTATTTCTACTTCTTGTTTAATTTTAAGATTATCACTTTCAAGAATAACTTTTTCTGGTTTATCTATCCCAAAAAACAACCTTATCATTATCTCTAAATCTATGAATGCTGATAGAAAGAGCTCTAAATGACTTTTTCTGTTGAACAGATCTTCATACAATTTTCTTATTACTTCTTTGTTCAACAAATTCCAAATGAAGCAGTTTTCATCTACTAGAATCTGATTGATGAATCTATAATAAGTGCCTTCTTCTTCTGTCCATTTGTAGATAGGTGATGAGGATTTAGGGACAATCGAGACCCCTAATTTCTTCTCAAACCATCTAACAACCTTAAGCGTATTTTGAACAATTTTTAGTCTTTTGAATTTAGATGAAGTTGTTGGTAATGCTGCTATTTCTTGGTCCAATACCCCTAATACATCCAATTCAAAATTTCTTTTTTCTCTTAATTCATATGGAATTTTGACATAAGTGCTAAAGATTTGAGGATGGTAAAATGGTAGAACTGTAGTTCCAAACACTTCAACAGTTTTTGGACCACCTACAGCATATTTTCTTCCCCTAGTCAAAGCCAGAAGACATTCAACACTCATTCTCTCATCTTCAACTTCCCATAGAAGATCAGCATGTTTCTTCAATTCAGGAATTATGCTTCGTTTGAGTATATTCTTTTCTTTAGCCATTTTTTCAAATACTTTTGGGGGAAAGAAATAATTGTGTAACTGCATAGCTTTAAGTAATGAATATGCAGAATCTTTTCGCAAGTTCTTATCTTTTATACAAGTGAAGAATTCTCCCCCTAATTGCCCATCTCCTACGTATCCATCAATATAGAGATTATTCTTAGTCTCTACCTCGTCTAGGAAACTAACCAATCTTGATGATACATGAGTAGATATTCCTTCACAGTACCACATGTGTTTCAGAGAATCTTTAATTGTGTCTTCAACATCTATAATTCTTACTATGTGTTCTACATCTAGTCGTTCTGCAACTTTCTTTGCATTTGTAACATTTAATCCCTTATCAGAATAATCAAAGGTTATTCCTTTGCATTTCTTTTTCAAATCATCCTCAACGGATGTAAGTAACATCCTAGAATCCAACCCTCCAGAAAGCAGAAAATAATTATTTTCATTTCGTTTATTAAGAAGTATATTGAAATATTTCTCGAACTGTAGTGCTTGCTCTTCAACTATTTTCTCATATGATTCTTTATCCATTTCCTCGTATTTTGATGGAAACTCATACTTGATTTCACTATTTTCTAAGACTATTTCTTCAATTTTCGAATAGTCTATTTCTTCTAAATCTAAAGTGATAGTTTTATTGTAGGGCAGAAGTTTTATTTTCTTGAAAAAGGTCTTCATCCCTAGAATGCAATGAGAAAAAACGTATTCCATCATCGCATCATAATCAAGATGATTTAGTAATTCCTTTTCATTCTGAAGAATGTATTTCATTTGTGAGGAGATATACAAGTTACCATTATTATACGCTAAATAAATGTAATCTGTTCCCAACGGGTCAGACGAAATAATAACTCGTTTAGTTTCCATATCAACCTTTATGTAAGGTTGGATTTGTTCTGAAAATGATTTCACTGATTTGGAATCTTCCATTAAATCAAAATGTTTAAAGTTATTTGGAGTAAAGAAATACTTCTTATCTTCTATTTCCAAAGAATAGTTTTTATCATCAAAATCACCTATGAGAATCTGTATTCCTTCATTATCTATTATCTTTTTATGCTCCATAAGGGAAGGAAGAAGCTCAGCTGTTTCATTTAGATTCTTCTTTTCTGATGAAAGAACAAAAAGGAAATTTGTCATTAGTGAGCTTGATAAAACACATTATTAAAACTTTTTTGAGCGCTTTGAAATCGATTTAAGAGGAATACTTATTTGTGTTGATTCAGAAAAATTGATAGGTATAGACACAAACAGCTAACAGAGTGTAACGAAATGAAACTATTGCTTATATCTTATGTTTCTCCCGCAGATAAGATTACTGGCGGGTTTAGACCCGCAAGTTTCACAAAATTCTTTCCTGAAGCAGGCATTAATGTCTCTTTTCTAACTTCTCACCCAGATATTCTAAAGAACAAAGAAATACTTGAAAAATACAATATTCAATCAGTCGAACTCGTGAGGCCTATTAGAATTAGAAACATAGGATATAAGTTAAAAATTCTAGCTTTAATGGAAACTCTGAAGCTTGATACCCTATTCTTTTTTCCGGATATCTTCAGATTCTGGAATAGAAGAGCAGGAAAAAGAGCTCAACAGATGATAGATAGAGAAAAGATAGATGCAATTATTGTTACTGGTCCTCCTCATTCACCCTATTATATGGCATATAAACTTGCGAAAAAAAACAGTTTACCTCTGATTGTAGATTACAGAGATCCTTTAACTGGGAGTCCTTTCATGTACTTTCCACCTATCATCAAACAAATAGTTCGAAGAAAGGAAAGAAAAATAGTTAATTACGCTAAACTTGTAATAACTGTTGGAGAGGAGTGTTCTGCTCTAATCACTAATTCATTAAAATTGAAAGATAAGGAAATTCATGTAATTTATAATGGTTTCTTTGAAGAAGATAGACCTGATTTAACAGTTGAAAAAAGATCCAAATTCACAGTGTCTTATTTCGGGCATTTTTACATACTTAGACAGAAAGGATTTGAAGCTTTAGTGGCTGGAATGAGAAGGATGATAGATAAACACAATTTATCCCCAGAGGATATTGTTCTTCAATATGCAGGCAAGATTTCAAGAAAGACTCTACAAAAAATATTGGATGGTTCTAACATGAAAGACTATTTCAATGATTTAGGTCTTCTGTCAGGAGATACTCTCTTCAAAGAGATAAATCAATCAACTTTAAACGTAGTCCTTGTTCCTCCTAAAACTTCTTACACTCTTCCTACAAAAATTTATGACTATGCTTTTTGTAACTCTCACATTTTCCTTGTAGGTGAAAAAGGAGAAGTAACTCGATGGTGCGAAAAAGTTGATCAAATATATACTCAAACTACCATGAATCCAGAGGAAATTTCAGAAGATCTTTGGCAATTATTCACTAAATGGAAAAGTAAATCTCTTGAATTCGGCTGTGATGAAGAGAAAATTCTAGAATTCAGTAGAAGAAATTTAGCTTTGAAATTAGCTGAAAAAATCAAAAAAGCAATAAAATAATCTCTTATTCTATCATGTAATGAGTTGGAATAGTCAGTTTATCTTCTTTAAATCTCTTTAATATCTCTTGAACCATCACTTTGCTGCTTGTCCCATCACCATAAGGATTATCCCATTTGATTTTCTCAAGATTTATCCGATTATTGAAATATGTAACTGCTGCTAGAATTTTTTCTTTTTCTGCACCTGCAAGGATGTTAGTTCCTTGTTCAATTGTTTCGACCCATTCTGTATTATCACGTAGTGTTATACATGGCACTTTTAGTGTTAAAGCCTCTTTCTGAATACCTCCACTATCTGTCAAAATCATTTTTGCATGTTTCTCTAACTGAATAAAATCTAGATATCCTAATGGATCAGTAAGAATAAAATTTTCACTTTTCAGCAAATAACCTAATTCAAAATGTTGAATTCTGTTCATAGTTCTTGGATGGATTGGATAAACTATTTTGTAATTCAATTCATTTAAAGTTTCTAGAATAGCTTTTAGCCTTTCTTTATCATCAACATTTTCTTGTCTATGCAAAGTCAATAGCAGATAATCCTTTTCTTCCAAACCTAAATTTGTAAGCATTTTGCTTCCTTCGACAGCTCTATCCAGATTATTCAGAATTCCATCTACCATCGTATCACCTGTTTGAAAGATCCAGCTCTCTTTTATCCCTTCTGAAATCAAGGTTTCGGTAGCGGTACTGGATGTAGTAATTAATAAACTGCTTAGATGGTCAGTCAATCTTCTATTTATTTCCTCAGGCATTCTATAATCGAAACTTCTTAGACCAGATTCTAGATGTATTACTGGTATTTGCAACTTCACAGCTGCTAATCCACCTGCTATTGTTGAGTTTGTATCTCCAGCTACTAGCACAGCATCTGGTTTTTGTTCAATTAATATCTTTTCAATTTCAATCAGCATCCTTCCAACTAGTTCTGCATGAGTTCCTCTGTTTATATCCAGATTAGAATCAGGTAGGGGGATGTTTAATTCACTGAAAAAGATTTTAGACATATTCTCATCAAAGTGTTGCCCTGTATGAAGTTGGTATAATTCAAACTCATCATTTTGTAAAATTTCATCTATTATTGGAGCTAGTTTAATAAACTGAGGTCTTGCACCAGAAATTATTAGAATCTTCATCTAAATCACTTTTCGTTCCTCTGATGTTCTACTTGTTGTAGTACAATTGTTAAATTAAGTCTTTTCTTTTAAATGCTATTATGTTCTGCGCTTTCAGTTCTTTCTACAGTTGTATTGGTAAGATCATTATGAATAGTTTTTGTCATGTAGTCATATTAAGAGTACTATGAATCACTTTGAAAGACACTTACAATCAAATATTACGGGAGCTTTTATAGGGAATTCAAGGGAGAAAGGTGATGACGAAAGTAATGAGAGTAGAATGTATGGAACTACCCTATCACCAAGCGCTGAGCACACTTTGTCATCAAGTGAAAAACCTCTATAATCGTGCGAATTATCTAGTAAAGCAATCGTTGAGGAAGAAGAATAAATTATTAGTGTACTATGACCTCAACTCCTTACTTAAGGAAGAAGCGTGTTACAAAACCCTTCCCGCACATACTGCACAACATTCACTCAAGCTCCTTTGCAGAAATTGGAAAGGATATTTTCGTGCACTGAAGGAGTGGAAAAAGAATCCTACGTTGTTCTTCGCTATACCCCAACCTCCTAACTACAAAGCGAAAGATGGGGAAGTCGTAGCTATCTTCACCAACCAGCAAACGAGACTACAAAATGGATGGTTAGTCCTTCCTAAGAAAGTAGGCTTTTACTACAAAACTCGACTGACAGCGCGTACCACGTTGAAAGAAGTAAGAATTGTCCCTCGACGAGTGGGTTACACTCTCGAACTAGTCTATGAGAAAACCTTGCCCAAACTGCGAAAACGGTTTACCAGGAAAGGTGCGATTGATTTAGGATCTATCAACTTTGTAGCCTTTGTGGATAACCTTGGGTCTCAACCAATTGTTATCAAGGATCACGGGAAAGGAATCAGAAGTATTATTCAGTATTATTTGAAAAAGCAAACACAATTAAGATTACAATATGTCCAACAGCAGAGAAAACAACTGAAAAAGCAGAATAGGTTAACTTATGGTCCAGCTTATTATATTCTTCGCGAGAAATGGCGCAAAAAACTCAAAGATGCCATCCATAAACTCACCAAGTATCTAGTAGACTTGTGGGTGGAAAGGAATTTACATGAAGTCATTATCGGCTATAATGCGAAATGGAAGCAAAATGTTCATTTCTGGAAAAAGATCACCCAGATGTTTGTTGCTATTCCCTTCATGAGAATTATCCACCAGTTACAGTATAAAGCCGCCGAACATGGGATAAAGGTTGAGCTTATCCCTGAAAAGTATACTTCTAAGTGTAGCTTTTTGGATAATGAGTTCCCCAAGTTTAGGGAGAAGTATGTTGGACGACGAGTTACTCGAGGGTTGTTTAAATCTGCACAAGGTTTTCTCATCAATGCTGATGTCAATGCTGCATACAATATTTTAATCAAAAGCGATCCGAAAGCATTGCCTAAACGGCGTGCGAACGGGGTAGGAGGATACGTGATGTATCCACGTAGAGTGAGTGTTGACCCACAATGATCTCTAAAAAAGACGTTCGACTAAGCTTGGCTAATATGCCAAGATGACATAAACTCATCATCAATCATAGTCAATGGGATTAAAGAAATAACAGAAAGATAGAAGACAAGGACAACAATCCAAGCAAAAATTATTAGATAGATATTTGTGATAGTCTGTTCAATCAAAATATTAGCCATTTCTCCTACTATCATCCCTGAAACAATTGCAGTCATACTAACCCACCTTATTCGTTTCTCTCGAAAAGCCGAAATAAATAGAAAAGGAAACAACAAAACAACAAATGAAAATTGAATTTTAGGAAAGAATATCAGAAACACTGTGAAAAAAACAAATGTTTTTTGGTAATTCCACTTTTCTCTATTCAAGAAAAAGAACAAACCAAAACTAGCAAAAAGGAGAAACGTTACAATAGTAAAAACATAGCTATAACTATCGATGTTAAAAGTTGAATTAGCCTGAATTATTGTAATTATTCCTTGATTTCCTGAATGACCAATTTCATTGTCAAACTGTTTAAGAAATTCTATACGATCAATGAAATAGAAAGGTAAATACACCATTACAATACCAAGTAAAAGTATAACTGATTGGATGATTCTTTGCTTCCAATTTTTCGAGTATATCCATATTAAAGGAGCTAAGAAAATTGGAACATATTTTAATCCAGCTCCAAGAATTATAATTATTGTTGCCAGATAATTTTTCTTCTTTTCAAATAAATAAATGGGTAAAATGATCAACAATGGTAATATGCTCTCATCTGAACCCCAAAACGAAACGAGGTATAAGAAGAAGGGATTGATTGCGAATGTTAAAGAAATCCAGAAAGAATGCTTATTCTTTTTCAATTCTAATAATTTGTACAAAACAACTGCAGCTGCAATTAGACAAATTACAAAGAAAGCTCTAAAAACATAAGATGAAAACATCATACTTGCTGAATCAGTATAATTGGTAGAAGTCAGCAAATCTGGTGAATAATCATTTGTAAAAATCATTGAAATAATCACTAATGGAGCCCATAAATAAGGACTAAGTGGAGCAGCTTTTGTATAGAAATCTCTATAGGGTAACAACCCATAAAGAACGCCTTTACCCCTATTGTAGAATACTAATTGATCTGCGACTATCACTTGATAAGAAGGGTCAATATAGCTTACGTAAAGTGCATGGAAAACCAGAGTAAGTGAATAAATGATACAACTAATAAGGATGATTTTTTGTATTTTGGTCATTCTTATCTTTCTTAATCCAGTACTTTTCTTGTTTTCCATTTTCTTTCCACTCTTACTTCAGAAGGGAAAAACTCAAAAGAAGCCAAGTTTCTATATTGTTGTTTGAAATGGTTTCTAACACTGAATCTTTTAGTATCCGTTCTAGTTTCTCAAAATGGGCACCGCTTATATCAACCTTACTATTGACCGGTATAACCTATGGTGTGCAGCGTACATCTCTTGCTCTCTATGTAATTGATTTATCTGGTTCAAATATCATGAATATCTTGATTTTTCTCCAGATTTCCTCAACACTAATCACTTATGGTTTGTTCAAAGGTATTGCTGGTTTCTTTAGTTCTCGTATTAGTTCAAGAATAAAGAGAAAAAATACCATGAGAATAGGGCTAGGACTTCTAGTTATAGGTTCTGTCTCAATTTTCCTAGCGAAATATATCAATCTGACAGGACTAATATTGGGTAACGTGTTTATTGGTGCTGGGTTAGGATTATTCTTTACAGCTTCGATGTCAGCTTTAACCGAAATAGCTGGTGCAGAAGGAAGCGCTTTCTCGGTAGGATCTATGGAATTTTCTGTGTATCTAGGATCCAGTATAGGTTCATTTTTTGCTGGTTTAATTGTGCAGAATCAAGGAAATAACTTTGCAGCAAGTTTCACATTTGCTCTCATTGTTGCAGGTGTTGCTGTTGTTATTGGCATTTTATTACTCCGTAATGTTGAAACACAAGAATTGGTCGAAGGTACAAAGGAAGAAATCCTCTTAGATTCTACAAAAGTGGAAACTAAATGGAGTTTAAGAAACATAGTCAAAACTCCCACTTTATTATTATCATATTTGGCAGGTCATTTTTCCAGAATAATGGATAGTCTTATTGTTCTCCTACTCCCTATACTTGTTTCGTCAAGTTATGGTTTTACCGCAACACAAGTGGGTTTAGTTACTGCTGGTTTCACTTTAGCTTGGGCTATTTCCATGCCTTTTACAGGAAAACTAAGTGATCGTTTTGGAAGAAAAGGATTAATAGTAATAGGATTAGTTACCGAAGGTCTTGCATTAGTTTTGATAACA
>JAUWEG010000076.1 GCA_030608385.1 Candidatus Heimdallarchaeota archaeon | reverse complement strand
AATACTACGCGCAAATGTAAAAAGACCTATTTTTTGAATATGATTTCTATTTAAAGGTAATGTATGAATCCATTCGTAAGGACCCCCTGACATTACTCCCCAGGATAACATTAAAGCGAATACAATAAGAATAACAAGCTGTAATATGAAAAATGATGAAAAGGATAGACTTCCGGCAAAAGTTATCCATTCAGGATTTGATCCGAAATTTTGGTAAATCTGGAAGATTGAAATTACGGGTAGGAAAACTAATGAAACAATGTATACAGCTGCCATAACCTTGAAGATAATATTTTGAGATCTTGCTATTCGATCTTTTTGTATTTTTTCAAGAAATCTTTGTTGGTTACTTCCAGCAGCTTGTAATTGAGCATGAAGAATTGCTTCCTTATAGACCCTTTTTGAAACCTTGAACAATTCAGAATTTTTCATCTATAATCAGCCTATTTCTTATTGTTTCCAAACATTTTTCGAAGATTCTGAACTATGTGAGCAATAGATTCATCTTGGTTTGTTAGTTTAAGGAAGATATCCTCTAAATCAGCTCCTGCTTTATTTGCCATTACTGAAATTTCTTCCATAGTTCCAATAGCTACAAGTTTACCCTTATCCATGATGGCAATCCTATCACAAACTTCCTCTGCAACTTCTAGAATATGAGTTGAAAAAATAACAGAACCACCACGTTCTGTGTGAAGTTCAAGGATTTCTTTAAGGACTTTAGCTGATTTAGCATCAAGTCCTGTAAGCGGTTCGTCCATTATTAGTAAATCAGGATCATGCAGTAGAGAGGCTATAACTTGCATCTTTTGTTTATTTCCTCTTGAGAGAGTTGCAATCAATTTATCATAATATTCAACAGCTTCAAAACTTTCAAAATAATACCTGAGTTTCTCTGTTGTTTCTTTTTCGTCTAGTTTTCTTATAGAAGAAATAAAATTGAAAAGCATCCTAGGAGTCATCGATCTATATATCAAAGGATCTTCTGAAACATAGCCTATCCGATTCTTTACCTTAATTTCTTCCTTACTAGGATCAAGACCAAAAACTTCTATTTCACCACTGTCTTCCTCTATTAATCCGAGAAGGATTTTTACAGTAGTAGTCTTGCCAGCGCCGTTAGGACCTAGTAGACCGAATATCTCCCCTGGTTTTACTTCAAATGATAATCCGTTTACCGCTATAACATTTCCAAAACTTTTTACTAAATTATCTACTTTAACCATTACTTCAGATTTTACACTCATCTCATTGTTCAACTTTAACATACTGTGGAATAGCTCCCGTGAGTGATTGTTTATACGCATTTATAAACTGTTTTTTTTACACTTTTTTGGTATTTAAATAGGGTAGGGTAGATTATACTTTGAAGGATTATAGCTATGCACCAGTACTAGGATGATCCTCGGGTCTATATCCAACAATCTTCCAAAAGCGAACCGTAAGCATCTTTGTAAGAAAGATGTGGGCGGTGTAGGAGGGGATGTGGCGTCCCCATGATGTGCTTTAGGCACTTCTAAAGAATTTGTAAAAAATTCATGTCATATATCTTTATTTTCGAAGATAGGTTAAACTATCTTCGTCAATAATGGATTTCTCTTCAGTGCTAATTCTGTTGCTTTGTTTACAAAACTTGCTGGAAATCCTGAGTGTTGAAACAGATTTCTAAATAGCATTTCGGATTGTTCTTTATCGTAAAGTGAGAACGAGGTTATAATATAAGACATTGAAACTAACTTTCTCAGTTCATTGAAAATAACAACGGAAGCCTTATCCAAATCTTGATCTTTAAGTTTGTCCAGAAGAGTGACAAAATGAGTTCCTTCTTTATTTCCTTTAACCTCACCATCAATTAGATTAACTATTGTCGCCTTTTCGGGTATTTTCCCTGAAGAACTTAATTTCTCAAATTGGGATAATGACATGCCAAATAGACCATTGTCCAGGTTAACTTCATTAACCTCATCAATTTTTTCATCCATCCATCGGATTATATCTGAAGCTATATGTTGATTAAAAATTGAAAGGGTGTCAATCACCATTCTAGAAGTTAATTTATCACCAACTATTATTACATTTTTCTCAGAGATAACAGGATAGAGAACTGTATCAAGTTTATCCCCAATTGCATTTTTCAGAAAAGCTAGCGACAAATCTTCTATATCAACTGTAGAAAAATGATTTCCTGGATCTTCAATATTTTGAATAATATCTAAAATTTCAAGCATTTCTAGTTGATTATCTTGTTCTGAAATAATCTTTAGCTTATTTTGGATCAGAGGAAAAATTCTGAAAGCTATATAGTCTAGTTCTCTTGGAAATCTTAGAATCCCTAGATTTGTTTGCGGTCCTTGTGCGTCTACAATTACTAGAGCTGAATTTTTCTTTTCAGGAGTTAATAAGAGAATCCCTGATAATTTTCCTTCAAACTCTGTATTCAAGTTATATTTTTTTAACATATCAAGTATTTCATTTGCATCTTCCTTCTTGCCTACAGTTTCGATAATTTCTATGTCAGTTTCATCAAATCTAACCAAACTAAATAAAAGTGGTTCAGAACTTATCAAAGGATTCTTCGCAAAGAAAAGTGGTAGATTGGATATATCATGAAGTGTATGTTCTAATATTAATGCTGCTTCTCCCTCAGTAAGGAGATCAGGATCTCTGTCTGAAAGCAATGGTTCAGCACTAATACGTATCTGTTCTATAATTTGAGCAAGTTGCCTATCAGAAAAAAGGGTTTCTTCTACCTTTGTTTCAATAATAATTATGAAATCATAAATTTGAACAAATGAGATGTTCTTGTCGTGATATGAAATTGATTGAAGCTCTTGTCTATGAACTTCTTTTGCGAATGTTATTATCGCACTAATAAGACTTGAAGCTAAGATGTGTTGCATTTCTGTAAGAATCTCAGGTTTTGAAGCCAATAATATGCCAGAAGATGTGACTAATGATAGTTGAAGGCTTCGCATATTAAAATAAGCGGTTACATCCTTTAAGTAAATTTCTTTAGTGGAAAACAATAAATAGAAAATATCAGATGAGTAGATGTTAAAGATGAAAAATGATGTTCTTCTCTTTCAGGAATTGACACATAGAGCTTGGTTAGCTAGGGATACTGTAGTCCATAAAGGATGGCTAGTAAGGGTGTCTGAAGGGGTTACAAAAAGAGCAAATAGTATTTTGCCGATTTCATATCATGGAGCTGATCTTGAACAAGATGTTTCTATTGTCGACAAATTATACAAAGATAAAAACCTTCCATTAATTTTCCAGATTTCTGATTACTTTGAACCTTCTAACTTAGTAGAGTATTTACAAAATTCAGAGTTTCTGATGACTGATGAAACTATAGTTATGAGTACTGAAATTGAACAAGACAACTTCTCACCTAATAAGGATGGATTTGATGTTGTTATTGAACATGATGTAAATGTAAAGTGGTATCAAGCTCTAAGAAGACTAACAGATATTGATTCCTCTAAACTTGAAGGATTTAGGAAAATTATCTCAAGAACTTCCAATGCAAAAATAACTTGTTCAGTGATGAAAGATGATAACCCTATTGGAATCGTCTTAGGAGTTATTGAAGAACTTTACATAGGAATCTTTGATTTGGTTGTTCATTCAAATTACCGAAGACAAGGCATTGGAGAGTTCATCATGAGATTGATGATGTCATATGCACAAAAGAGCAAATTACAAACAATGTACCTCCAAGTTGAAGCTAATAATTTACCAGCTGTTAAATTGTACAAGAAACTTAATTTTCAAGAGAGATATAGATATAGATATCTAGCTAGAGAGATAGAATAAATAAAATAAAATCTTAAAGTAAGTAATCTAAAAATGAATTTCGTTTAACAGCTAATTCTAAAGCTTTTCTGAAGAAACTTGTAGCATAACCTGTTGATGAAGAAATATTTTTCAATTTATTTTTAGCTTCTTCTTTATCTAACAAAGCTAATGCTGTTAAATCTATTGTTAACTCGACTAATTTTTCCAAATCATTAACAATTTTGGTTACTACCTCAACAACAGATAGTTTCTTGATTATGTCAAACAATTTCTTAAAATGTTTACTGGATTTTTCTCCAGAAACCTTTGTTGACTCTAGATTGATACAAGTATCAGTTTCAGAAATTAGTTTTTTCTCAACAAGTTTTTCATAAACTGTTAAGGACATACCGCAAAATCTTGCATCTAGATCACATTTACTATACGTAATTATATCCACTTCAGCTGACCAAAGGCTGACAAAAGTCTGCAGATGTTGAGTAAATATAGACATTGAATCAATCACTAGCTTAACGGTAGGTTTGTCTCCAATTACATAAACTGGATTTCCTAGTAGAGCAGAGTAAATTGCTTTGTCAAGATTCCGACTAACAGTCCTATCTAAGAAGCTTGGTGAAAGATCTTCCATATTGATTCTTGATAATCTATTTCCAAGATCTTCAGTTTCCATAATTTTATGAAGAATCTCTTCCATGGTGAAATTTTCCTTTTTGTCATTCAACATCGTAAGTTGATTGTTCATAAGATCATATAACCTAAAAAGAACTTGTTTCAGATTTTGAGGAAATTTTAGAATTCCAACTCTAGATTTTTCACCATTGGTATCAATAATAGTGTAGGTTAAACTTTTTTCTTTTTCTATAAAAGTTAGAATTCCAGTGATATTTCCTTGAAATTTCCTGTTAGCTTTAAGAGTATCTAACATCGATGCTATCTTAGGAATATGTTTTCCTGAACCTACTTGGTCCTTTATCTTTGAACCTTTGTCAGAATGAACTAGAGTAAAATGTGCAATTTCTGCTGATTTCAAAGGTCTTTCTGAGACTGAGATGTCTAATGCTTGTATATCTTTCAAACATCTATCTAAGATTAATGATGCTTCTCCTTCTGTTATTCTGTCTGGATCAGCCCCCTCTAATAATGGACCTGTACATATACTAAATTTCTCTAGCAATTGTTTTAAAGTATCTTCAGTCAGTGTAGATTCTTCATCGATGGTTTCAAGAATTAAAACAAAATCATGAACTCTGATAAAGGAGACAGTTCTATCGTGATAAGATATCGATTGCAATTCTCTATGGTGAACTTCTTTAGAAAAAGAGATTAAAGCTGTCACCAAGCCTGTAGCTAAAATTTGATTTGTATCGTCAACAACTTCTGGTTTTGAAGCTAACAACATCCCAGTGGAAGTTACAAGTGATATCTTTAGGTTAAACATCTAAATAATTCAAATAAGAGTAATATAAGTAAATTTCTCTTTGTCGTTTTTGATAAGAACAAAGGAATAGTTATAGAAAAGAGTGATCAAAAATCAACAATGAAAAGAGATTAGAATAGATTAATTTGAAACTTCTAACACTACAAGATGTGCGTTATTCTTATAAATACCCATAGTTAAAGATGATTGAATTTAACAAATCACAATGGTGCAATTTATGGAAAATGAAAATATACTGGACCTTTTGCATAAAGCTGTTGAGAAAGGAGAAAATCTAGGTGTCAACTTTATTGAAGCTAGATACGATGATCTTAATTTAACAACTATCAACTACACAAATGAAATTATTAAGCAATCATCATCTCTCAGCAGAAAAGGCATAGGCATAATGGCGTACTATCAAGGAACGCCTGGTTATTCTTACACACCAGAATTAACTTTAGAAGGTGTAAAAGAAGCAACTATTAGAGCAGCGAAACTTGCAAAATCTACTGATAGTCGAAACAAAATCAAATTAGACTTTGATTCAATACCTGCTATCAAGGAAAAGATTGAAGTAAAGGTAAAAAAACACCCCAAAGATTTTGAGTTTGCGGATAAGCTAGACATGCTTAAACGTGGAGTAACAGCTATCAAAGAACAACTTGAAGTTACTACAACCATAGGTTTGTACGGAGAAATCTATGGAGAGAAATATCTAGTTAATTCTGAAGGAACAGAGCTTTATTGGGTTCCTCTGATGGTTGATATCAGGATGGGTGGAGTTGTAATAAGTGAAGGAAAACAATCACAAAGTTTCACAGGATGGGGAGCTTCAACAGGTTTGGAATTCTTTGAAGAAAAAGAAACAATTCCTGAAATAACGGGAACTAATGCAGGAACATATTGCAAGGAACAATTAGACGCAGTGGCTGCACCTTCTGGAAAAACAAAGACTTTAGTTTCACCTCAAATGGGTGGAGTGGTAGTGCACGAAAGTTTTGGTCATTTGTCAGAAGCAGATTTTGTTGTTACTGGTCAATCACCAATTGCAGATCGAGTTGGAGAAGAACTAGGTAGTGAGCATGTTACAATAATAGATGAAGGAGTTTCTCCCTATGGAGGACTGTATCTGCCTTATGACGACCAAGGAATAAAAACTGGAAGAACAGTACTTCTTGAGAAAGGTATACTTAAAGGATACTTGCACAACAGAGGAACAGCTAAGAAAATGAACTCTGAGTTAACTGGTAACAGTAGAGCAATCAATTTCATGTTTAATCCAATAGTTAGGATGAAGAACACCTATTTTGAGAAAGGAGATTTAACTTTCGAAGAAGCTGTCGAACATGTAAATACTGGCGTTTATGCAGTTGATATGTCAGGAGGGCAAGTTGGGCTTGATGGTAATTTCATGTTCAATTGCAGTAGAGGATATCTGATCGAAAATGGAGAAGTAACTAAACCAATTAAGAACACAGCTCTTTCTGGAAATATTCTAGAGCTTCTGAAATATGTTGAAGGTGGAACTAAAGAAGTTACCATTAAAACAGGATATTTCGGAGGATGTGGTAAAAATGGCCAAAATGGTCTTCCAGTTGGATTCGGTGGTCCTGACATGATTATGGATAAGGTTCTCATTGGAGGTGCTCAATAATGACTTTAGATGAAATTAGAGATAAGATACTTCACATAGCTGATCAAACAATTAAATACGCTAGGGATCTAAATATCCCAGCAGCAGAAGCTTATGTCTATAATCTCTCAAACACCAATTTAACAGATAATAAAGGCAAGATAGACAGTAGAGATGGATTGACCCAAGGTATAGGGCTTAGAGTTGCGATAGGGAAACAAGTTGGTTTTGCTAGTTGTACAGGTTTTGAAAAAGAAACAATAAAATCAACTCTTAAACATGCACATAGCATTGCTAAAGTTAGTCCTGAGAATCCCATGTTTAATGGATTTGTAGCTGGTACAAATGTAGCTAAAGAAGGTATCCTTGATCCTGAGATACTTCAACTTGATCCAGATTCAATGATTGAAACTTGTAATTTAATGAGTCAAGAAATTGATTTGAGTGATAGACGAATTGTATCTATTAGCTATGGAGTAAACTTCTCATTTGGTGGATATGCAGTTGCAACTACAGAAGGATGTTTAGCTTCATCTCTAATCACAACTTATGCAGCAAACAGTTTCTCGGTAGTAACAGAAGCTGATGATAGAAAAACTGCTGGCGATTTTGTTCAAGGTAGAGAAATAAAATCTGTAGAAGGTATCAGTTCAAATGGGTTGAAAAAAGCATTAAACTCTCTTGGTTCTAAAGCTTTTGGAGGTTCAGAAGATTTACCAACAGTTTGGGAACCTCGTGAATCAGCTGCATTTTTAGAATTTTCATTCATCAATTGTGTATCGGGATCATCCTATGTTGAAAAAAGCAATCCATGGGGAGATAAACTAGACCAACAAGTAGCTGTTAAAGAATTAACTTTGATAGATGATGGACAACATCCTGAATCTGATTCTGGAAGAGCAATCGATGCAGAAGGTTCTCCAAAACAAACAACAACCATCATTAATGATGGGATATTGAAAACCTTCCTCTTCGATAAAATGTTTGGAGAAGCTGCAGATAAAGCAACAACTGGAAATGCTTCTAGAGGAGGTTTCTTCGGTGGAATTCCATATGAAAATGTTCCAAATGTTGGACCTAACAAATTATTGATTAGAGAAGTTGGAAAAAATTTAGACCAACAAATTAGTGAAATCGATAAAGGAATTCTCATTACAGGTACTCCAATTGGCTTATTTACAGCAAATCAGATTACAGGTGATTTCAGTATAACTACCAATGATGCTTTCTTAATTGAGAAAGGAGAAGTTGTTCATCCATTGAAGAATATCAGTATTGCAGGAAATTACTTCGAAACATTAAATGATATGAGAACTATTGGTTCTGATAGAGAAGACTCAGGCTGGCCAATAGATGCTCCAGCTATTACATATAACAAGCATACAATTTCAGACTAGAAATGCTTTTTTCCTTTTTTTTCTTTTTATATCCCTTTTATTTTTTTATTGCAGTTTGGGCAAACTGATTTAATTTGTAACCATTCGATTAAATGAGATGTATGAGCTGGAATTTTGCATGATGGACATGTGACATATTTATCACCTTCACCTATAAAATCCATACAAACGCTGCATTTGTCCTTAAGATTGCTCTGAGCAATCTGTTCTGAAGAAAGTTGAACTTCTTTTTCGAGAGATTCATTAACTTTTTCCTCAGCAGAAAACGTGTGTCTTTCCTTAAGCAATTTTTTCTGTCTTGTATGTTCTAAAGCCAAATTAACAACTATTGCTACTGAAGTACCTATAACAATTGACCAAAACCAAAATCCTAGATTACCAAAGAAATCTAGATGAAACCATTCTTCTAATGCTTATAATAAAGCTATAACACATACAAAGGGAATGCAGAGAAGCAGAATAATTTTTGATATGAAATGCATTTCAAAAAAAGACATCCTAAATTTTTTTCTCTTGTCTGCAAGTTTCTTCATTATATTCAACTTTTTGATTTACTTGAGTAAATAGATAAATGTTGTTGTTTCACTTTTACAATTAATAGAATCTGAAACCGTTTTATTATTTATTAAGAGGTTAAAGATTGAAACCAATCAGTTTAGTATACTTTTATAAATTCCCCTATGATTTTTACCTCAATTCAAAATAAATTTTAACCAAAAAGGTGAAAAAAATTGGAGAAAGATTATGTCTTAGATCTTTTACATAAAGCAGTAGATCATGGTCATAAACTTGGAGCTGATTTTGTTGAAGCAAGGTATGATGATTTGACTTTAACTACCATTAATTACACAAATGAACAAGTCAAAGAATCATCCACAAAGCAACGTAGAGGAATAGGAATTATGATCTACATTAATGGGTCACCTGGTTATTCCTTTACACCAATACTAGAAGCTGATGCTTTAAAGGAAACAACAAAAAGAGCTTTAGGAATAGCTAAATCTACTGAATCCCTATTAACATTCAAACACAAATATACGGATAGACCTACAATTAAGGATTCTATCGAACTTGAAGTAAAAATACATCCAAAGGATGTCGAATTTGAAGAAAAACTAGATATGTTAAAACGGGGAGTAGCTTGTGCAAAAGAACAAGTTGGTACCCAATCTACTATTGGATTATGGGGAGAACTCTGGGGAAATAAATTGTTTGTTAACTCAGAACAATCCGAAATCTACTGGACACCTCTTTTGTTTGATTTGCGATTTGTTGCAATAGCAATGACTGAAACAACTCAAGCAAGAGGATCGGATGAAGAAGGACAATCACAAGGGATGGAATTTTTCAAATTAAAAGGAAAAGATCCTGAAACTATTGGAACTAATGCTGGAAAATACTGCAAAGAACAAACTGAAGCAGTAGCAGCACCAGGTGGAAAACAAAGAGCACTAGTTGGACCAAGAATGGCCGGTGTTTTAGCTCATGAGAGTTTTGGTCACTTGTCAGAATCAGACTTTGTTATAACTGGGATGTCACCCATTTCGGATAGAGTTGGAGAACAATTAGGAAGCGAACATGCGACCATTATTGATGAAGGTATCACTAAATATGGGGGATTCTTCTTACCTTATGATGATCAAGGTACTAAAACAGGAAAGACTGTTTTGATGGACAAAGGAATGCTAGTAGGATATCTTCACGATAGAAGTACAGCAAACAAGATGAACACTGAAACAACAGGTAATAGTAGGGCAATTACATTCATGTACCCAAGTATCCCAAGGATGAAAAATACATACTTCAAACCAGGAGATCTAAGTATTGAAGAATCAGTTGAAATGGTTGGTGATGGTATCTACGCAGTTGGTACATCTGGCGGTCAAGCTGGTTTAGATGGAGCATTCTTATTCAAATGCAGCAGAGGTTACCTAATAGAAAAAGGAGAAATTACAACACCAATAAAAGATGCAGCACTATCTGGTCAAATTTTGGATTTCATCAGTCAAATTAGTGGTGTGGGAAAAGAAATGGATCTCTTCACTTCGTACTTTGGTGGATGTGGCAAAGGTGGCCAATACCCACTACCAGTTGGACTCGGTGGACCTAGCATCGTTGTCGATGAAGTGCTAGTTGGAGGCGAATAAAATGGTACTAGAAAAATTACGTTCTGAGATACTAGAAGTAGCTGATTTAGCTCTAAAGTATGCAAAAGATAAGAGTATTCAAACAGCTGAAGTCTATATCATCAAGAATTCTCTAACTGAAGTTAAGTATTCTAAAGGAAAAACTGAATGCCGAGACGGTATGCTTCAAGGAATTGGTATCCGTGTTGCTGAAGGTAAAAAAGTTGGTTTTGCTACATGTGCTGGATTTGCATCTGATTCCATTAAATCGACTTTGGCTAACGCGCATAAGATATCTAAGAACCGACCTGATGATCCTCGATTTTCTGGTTTTATTTCTGAAAGCAAACCTGGAAAAGAAGGAATTTTAGATACAAACATTACTGAACTTGACTCTGAAACTCTTGTTGGACATTTAGCTGGTTTAGTTAAAGAAACAGATATTGACGATCAAAGGTTAGTTGGTGCAGATATCGAAGTGGGCACTCAATGGGGTGGTTTCGCTGTAGCTACAACTGAAGGCTGTCTTGTCTCCTCTCTTAATACTGCTCATTATGGAACAGTGTACTCTGTCGCAATGGGTCAAGGAGAACGCTCAACAGCTTTTGACTTCAAAGTTGGTAGAACTATACAAGATTTAAGTGGATTAGGAACTAATGCTATCAACAAAGCATTCAAACACTTAGGCTCAAAACCTCTTGGAGAATCTCTTAAAATCCCTACAATCTGGGAACCCTTAACAGCTTCAATGTTATTAAGTACAACTTTTCAAGTAGGACTTAATGGTGGAACTGTTGTTGAAAAACAAAATCCTTTGATGCATAAATTGAATGAACAAATTGCTACTAAAGATTTCCAATTGAATGATGATGGTACTATTCCAACAAAGATTTCTTCAGAGGCTATTGATGCTGAAGGGACAACTATAGGTAAGACTGAAATCGTAAAAGATGGTGTTCTTAAGAGCTTTCTGTTTGACAATTTCTATGGTCCAATTTTCGGAACTAAAAGTACTGGAAATGCTCAAAGAAATGAACCAACACGTTATGAAAATATGCCTGCTATATCACCTAACAAACTTGTTCTACAACCTGGTACTAAAAACAAAGACGAACAAATTGCAGCTTATGATAAAGCTATTTTCATTGAAGGTTTTCCAATGGGTATGGGACATTCAAATATGATTACTGGAGATTTCTCTATAACTGCAACTAATGCATATTTAGTTGAAAAAGGAGAAATTGTTCATCCTCTTAAACCAGTAAGTATCGCAGGTAACTTCTTTGAATCATTGATGAAAATTCAACATATAGGTTCAGATCCTATTGATTTGCCCTTTCCATTAGAGAGCTCTACTTTGACAATAGATGGTCACACAGTAAGTGGTTAAATCTACATTTCTTTTTTTTATTCAAATCTAAAATTATATG
>JAUWEG010000123.1 GCA_030608385.1 Candidatus Heimdallarchaeota archaeon | reverse complement strand
GTCATCAAATTCTTCACTTTTTCTTTGAATATCATCCAAATGTCGTTTGAGCCTATGATGTTCACTGGTTAGTTTTCTTAATAATCCATCTATGCCTCTGGTACTTCGAGAACCATACCTTCTAGTTTCATTTAATCGATGTATCTTTCGTTCTACAGCTAGTAGTTGCTCAAACAGCTTCTTGAATCTCGCATCTTGTCCTTCCCTCCAGTATAATTCACGTTTTAATTCACGTTTATTAAGCAAATAGGCACGAAGGTGACTTACATTTCTTTGTATGTTGGTTTTTAATTCATTAATAGTGAGTGAATAGTACTTGAGGTCTTCAATTATTGAGGATTTATGAATTGAATAATCGATATAATTTTCGATGATTTCAAAATAAATCATAAATTGTTCAAGACTCTCCTTTCTTCCAAGAAATGAATATGAATCTAATCTGGTTTTGAAGCGAAACATATTACGAGATAATAATCTGGAAACATATTGCTTGTTAACAATATACGACAAGCTTATAGTTTCTTTTGTTTTCAACTTAACATTAAACAAACCCTTTTCTCGTAATAAGTACAAGTTTTTACTAGTCAAAACAACAAGATATTTCTTTGGTAATTTACTATTCTTCTTTAGCCAAATCCGTGGAAGAATAGAAATTAGATGTTCTTCTTTGTCTTCAGGTAGTAGATAATGAATCTTACTTAACAAACGAAATTGAAAACCAAGAAAATCTACTTTTTGATTAAGTGTTTGAAAATCTTCATTCATCTCATTAAACTTTGACTTTATGGTTGTATCAAGTAAATCTAATCGACTTTTAAGTAAATTAAGGATTTCTTCCCCTCTTTCTATATTATCCACATTTGTAAATCTCATATAACCGATTGCACGCAGTTTCTCATCAACCATTGCAAAAGTATCATTTTCAAATTTAACAAGTTGATCAATGAATATTGAAATTTTACTCCTAAGTAAAGTAATTTCATCTTCCACATCCCCAAAAAGCATGATTTTCGCTTTTCTCATTTCAAAGACATTCTTAACAATTTCAAGATATTTCTGAGTAAGATCCCACACTTGAGCAAGCTTCTTGTTCAACAGAGTAAATGAAGAAAATATCAAATGTGGAAGTTGTTGATGATAAAGAAGTCCATCTTCAACATCTATTGATTTACACCATTCACAACTATTAGTAGGCTCATTTCTAGAAAATTCTGTTGCTGAACCACACTTTTGACATTTTGAGTCAAGGCTCTCAGTTTCACAGGTTGAGCAAAAGTATACTGTATTTGAGATATGAATATGTTCAGTACAAAGTTTTCTCTTACATGATTTACAATAGTATTGTGCTGGACCACTACAAAAGCTACAACTAGATATTGCCGGCAAACATAACACCCAGTATTTAGTAAAAATTGATTATTCTGTTTTATTTATAGATGTAATATCTGGGAAATAGTGCATAATTATATTGAATCATTTCGAATGTGTCTATTTGATAAGTTCAAACCAATAATTTTATTTTTCAAAGATTTCTTAAAGTCATAGAGGATATCAAAGATGAAAATATCAGACCGTACAGCAGGCTTTAGTTATGCAATTAGAGATGTAATTGCTGCAGCAAATGAAGTAGAAGCTAAAGGGCATAAAATTATTAAGCTTAATATTGGAGACCCAATAAAATATGGTTTTAAAACACCGAAAATTTTGACAGATCCACTTCGTTATGTCGAAGAGGAAAATTATAACTATTATGCAGATTCTCGGGGAATTCTAGAATTTAGAGAAGCAATCGCTGACTATGAAAACAACAAATATAATGTTGGAGTGACTGCTGAAAAAGTAATAGCAACAGCTGGAGTATCTGAAGGTATTCAAATGACTCTGATGTCATTTACTAATCCTGGAGATAGAATACTAATTCCAGGGATTCATTATCCCAGTTACTCTGGTAACGGTACTATATTTGGAAATGATATGCAATATTACAGGACAGTAGTTGAAGACAATTATTATCCGGATCCCGATCACATACGTTCTCTAATGAACGACAGAACAAAACTAGTATTTCTTAATACACCAAATAATCCCACAGGTTCAGTATATCCTGAAAAAGTACTGAAAGAGATAGTAGACATAGTTGGGGAATACGATGCATGTATTGTTTCAGATGAAACATATGACTTACTTGTTCTAGATGAAGGATTGAAACATACTGCAACAGCTGAAGTTGCAAAAGACGTTCCAGTTATCGCTTATAATGGCTTCAGTAAAGTTTTCCTTGCACCAGGGTGGCGTTTAGCGTATGCATATATTCATGATCCCTTGGGAAAAATAGAAGAACCATGGGATGGATTAAATAAATTAACTAGACTTAGATTATGTGCTTCAACACCTTTACAAAAAGCAGGAGCTGAAGCTCTAAAACAAGATCAGAGCTCTTATCTTCCAGAAACTATTAAACTACTAAAAGAAAGAAGAGATTTAATTTACAATAGACTTTCAGAAATGGATGGAATTGTTGTAAACAAACCAGAAGCTGCATTTTATATCTTTTCGATGATATCAATGGACCAGTTCAAATGGAAAAATGATAAAGAGTTTGTCTTTGACTATCTTAGAAAGAAACACATTCTAACTGTATTTGGATCGGGATTTGGTCCTTTTGGAAATGATGGTTTCAGAATGGTCTATTTACCAACTCTTGAAGAAATAGACATTGCAATGAATAGATTAGAAGAGTTACTAAGAGAGAATAGAATCTGATTCATCTTCTTCTTTCTCTTTTCTTCTAAATTTTTTAATCCTTATATATTGAGAAACCGACGTTATTACGATTCCTGCAAGGATGATTAATGCAAATAGGATGGTTATTAATTCTGGTGTTTGAGTTAGGGGAAAAATTAAAACACCAAGTATAGTTGCACCAATTGGTTCCCCCAAAATTGCTACGCCTACAACAAAAGCAGGAAGTCTTTTTAAAGTATAATTGTAAGTTGCGTGACCAATTAAAGAGGGCCCCAGTGCAGACACAATAAAGAGAAGATAAACAATTGCAGAATATCTAAACAATTCATATCCTATAAGCAAATTATAAAATAAGAGAAAGATTGCAGATGCAAGGTTTACTAGAGCAAAATATGGCCACAAAGGTGAATCTTGGAGAATTTTCTTACCTATTAGAAAATAAAATGTTACAGTTAAAGCTCCAATAAGAGAGAACATAATTCCTAAAAGTAAATTTCTATTTTCAGCTACTGGAGAAGAAAATGCAAGGAGTGCACCACCTGTAAAAGCAATGCCAATACCTACAACCCCAATAACATTTATTTTTTCCTTGAAAAATATAAAACCAAAAATGGCAAGGAAAATCGGAACTGCGTCTACTAAAGTTGTAGATATAGCAACGTTAACGTATTCTAAAGAAATAAACCAAGTAGCAAAGTGTACTGCAAGTAGTAATCCAGAAAGAGCAATCCAATGATATCTTTTAATGGTAGTTTTTTTACCAATCCATTTTATTCTTTTCTTGTAAAGAGAGAGTATTAAAGCACCAATGCCTGCAAAAAAAGTTCTATACATAGCAGTAACTGCAGGAGGAACTCCTAATTTAATTAGATATACCACAATGATTGCAGAGAATGAAACAGAAATAATTGCAATGAATAACTGCCAATACGGTAAAGACCTTTGATAAAAGGTCGTTTGTGTTTCTGTTTCAAGCCCCAAATTTGCGCACCAATCTCATCTCATTTAATGCAATACCCATAATGTGCTTTCCTAATATATGACCCAAGCTTCCATCTACTGCATAGCTTTCGCCAAACTTCTCTACCTTATCTCTTCTACAATCTGGCGAATAGATTAAAATTGGTACTGGATCTGCAGAATGATCTTTAAAACTACAGGGAGTACTATGATCACCAGTTATCATTATAACAAGATCTCCTTCGTAGTTCTCTGGTAAAAACCTATACAACTCCTTATCAACTCTTTCAATGAATTCAGACTTTTCTTTATACTTCCCGTCATGAGAATAATTATCAGTTCCTTTAACATGAGTAAAAACAAAATCATAATCATTTAGAGCGTTATGAGTGATCTCAAATTTTGCTGATAAATCTGTAGTTGTTCCCCCAGACATTCGAGAATCTTCAATTATATGCATACCCAACATTCTACCAATGCCTTTGTATAACCCTCCACCGGCTATACAAGCAGTTTCTAAGCAGTATTCCTCCTCAAAGTTGGGTAACTTTGGGACTTTACCTGCTCCTCGAATTAGTAAATAATTTGCAGGGAGTAAATCCTCTTCTACTCTCTTTTTATTGATTTCTGCATTATTTAGTATTGTTCTTGCCTTCATAACAAAAGAAGTCAGAACCCTTGCAGTTTTTTCTGCTTCGGGTGACTCATCAAGGGGTTTGAATTCTAAAGGTTCTTTTCTTTCAACGTGAGGATCATTTTCTGAGACTTGGTCAGACAATCCATCACCTCTCAAAATCAAAGCAGCCCTGTGTTCTGTCCCTGCTTCCAATAGAATTTCGATGCCATCAATTTCCAAACCTTCAAAGAGTTTAGCTAGTTGATCAGTTCCTTCTCTAATTCTTCCAGCTCGTCTATCAGTAATTACACCTTCTGGGTTTATTGTTGCAAAGTTTGTTCTGAAAGCGATATCACCCTCTTTCACAACTAATCCTATTCCAGCTGCCTCAAATGGACCTCTCCCTGTATAATATTCATAAGGATCTACACCAAACAGTGCTAGATGGGCTGTATCACTTCCAGGAGTAACCCCTGGGGCTATTACATGTAACAGGCCATTCATCCCAAGTGATGCCAGTTTATCCATATTTGGTGTCTTCGCATATTCAAGAGGAGTTTGTCCTCCAAACTCTGAAATAGGACGATCACCCAGACCATCCATTACAACAAACAATAATTTCATGTTAAAGTTGATTTTCTTCCATAATAAAAATGTTTATCCCAAACCAATATATCTCATAGGTAATTCTTTCCAAAAAATCAAAATGTTATTATTATGTTGTTATTCGAACTCTTCTCTCTGCGTACTTTGGATAACTTTAATAGCAATAATATATACAAAGCAAGTAGAAGAAATTGGTGTAAAGAATGTCTATTGATTTATCAGCATCACAAAAAAAACGATTGGTAAGAATATTAAAGCAAATCTCGTTAGGATGTGATTTAGAAGCTTTAGCAGTTGTTAATGCAGAAGGAATAAAAGTTGCTTTCTTCTCTGAAAAGGGGACCGATCCAGATCTCTTGAGTGCAGTCTCTTCAGCAATATTATCAACAGGAAGAATGGTAAGTAATAATCTGGCACATGGAGATTTAGAACAAGTTTTAATTCGTGGTGAAGAAGGATTTACAATACTGGCAAGTGCTGATGAATATATTTTGATTGGTGCTAGTAGAGATCTACATAATGTAGGTTTAGCGATGCAAGTAATCAAAAGATATGTTCCAGAAGCAATAGAAATATTATCCGAGCCCTAATTTTTCATTTAGGTAGAAAATCTCCGAAATTTTAATCTATTACTTATCCCTCATTAAGAATAATTTTTTACCCCGAATAATATGTTTTTAAGGACTGAGTTAGTTTTAATGTTGGTGATACTTTTGAGTAACAAGGTAAAATTTGGCATATATATTGCTAACCATGGAATTACAAGTAATCCACAAGATTACATCAAGTTAGCTAAGAGTGGGGAAGAATGTGGATGGGATGGTTTCTTTTTATGGGATCACGTTTTCCTACCGTGGGCACCAGATCAGGACGTCTTAGATTCATGGATTATATTGTCTGCAATAGCTACTCAAACGAATAAAATCACTCTTGGTACAACAGTAACACCATTAGCAAGAAGAAGGCCAACGATAATAGCAAAAGAAGCAATTACAATCGATAGACTTTCTAGTGGAAGATTTATTCTTGGTGTAGGATTAGGCGGTACACGAGAATCAAAAGCTCTAGGTGAAGAGGAGGACCCTAAGATTAGAGGAGATATGCTTGATGAATCTTTAGAGATTCTAAAAGGTTTGTGGTCTGGAAAACCCTTTACTTTTGATGGAAAACACTTCAAAATAAAAGAACCAGTTAAATTTAAACCAGCAGGTAACATAAAGATCTGGACCGGAGGTAATTGGCCAAACAAAAAACCATTTCGACGAGCTGCGAAATATGATGGAATTTTTCCATTGAAAGTTGGATCTGATCCTTCAATATATCCTCAAGATTATCAAGAAATTATGAGTTATATTGGAAAGTATAGGAAATCTCTAGACTCATTTGATTTTGTAAAAAGTATAGTAACCGTTGGAGATAAAGAGGAAGATGCCTATATCCATGATTTCATGGACATGGGTGTTAATTGGCTATTAGAGGCTTTCTGGTCAGAACGGTGTTCTTTGAAGGAAATTCAAAAGAGAATCGAACGAGGACCTCCAGAATAACTTTGAATGGACAAGGTTGAATCGATAGTATAAATAGGGCGTCTTTTTGTCTATTGTTTTGTTCGACAGTTATCTTTTAGAGAAAAAAGAACGGGATTTAGCATTCTTAGATGCTTGAAAACGGTAAAATAAATAAAAAGTGTATAGTCGGAGATATCTTTCGACTAGGAATATTTATCTAATATTTTTAAATCATAAATTAATCTAGAAGGTTGAAATCTTAATTTAACAAACTAATTAGTACATACTAATTTCCTAGTCGAAAAATAAAACTTAATAAGTAATTTTTGTGTTTTCACAGTTCTTAAGTATCTAGGAATGCTTTATTCTCTTATCCTTCTTAGAGAAGTTAACTGGCAAACTAACTCCGCTTGGTACTCCTTTAGCAGCCAAATATCTACGCAAAGCTATTAGTCATGCGTGCCCACGTGAAGTCATTGTTGATCAAATTCTAGATGGACTCGGTGCTCCAGCTACAACAGCAATTCCTGATTCTGTAGTTGGTTACGATGATTCACTTGAACCATACCACTACGATTTAGATTTAGCTATCAGTTATGTCGAGGATGCAGGGTATACAGTATTGGTAACTCATTTCCCAACCGAAACAGGCATTACAGCATTAGTGTTTCTATCCT
>JAUWEG010000162.1 GCA_030608385.1 Candidatus Heimdallarchaeota archaeon | reverse complement strand
TTTGAAATTTTTTTTGAATAAATTTGAAAAATATTTGTCAACAAAGACAAGGTATTGTTTCGTGTTTTTAACCTTTTTATTTACAAAATCATTCATTACAACCCTTGAGTGTAATGAAGTTATATATATAGATTCGCCAGAAAAGGAAAAATTTCAACAACTTTTATGAAATCTTAAAGATGAAATGAGTGAAATATAATATTCTTAGATATTATTTCTCTAGCTGAATTTTTTTGACATTTAATCATTACAATATTGAAATCTTTTCACGAAAACTTAAGAGTGAAAAATGGTGCATATAATTTAATACAATTAATTTTGGTTCAAGGAGATATAGTTATTGATACCCAAAATCCAATTTGGTCGTACTGGACACACTAGTAGCAAAATAATTTTTGGAGCTTACGCATTAAGTAAAGCAACACAAGAGGAATCTGATGAGATTCTTAATCTATTATTAGAGTATGGTATAAACCACATTGATACAGCTCCGATGTATGGAAATGCTGAGGAACGAATTGGTCCATGGATGGAAAAGCATCGTGATAATTTCTTTCTAGCCACCAAGACTAGAAGTCGTCAATATGATGGGGCTTGGAAAGATCTTCAAAATTCCTTGAGTCGATTAAGAGTTGACACAATAGATCTTTGGCAGATGCATGGATTAACTAATCCTGTTGGGTGGGAAAAAGCAATGAGTCCAGGAGGTACTTTGGAAGCTTTTATTGAAGCCCGTGATCAAGGTTTTGTACGTTTTCTTGGTGTAACTGGTCATGGTAGTAAAGTACCTAAAGTGCATTTACAAAGCTTGGAGCGTTTTGATTTTGATTCGGTTCTATTACCCTATAATTATCTGCAGATGCAAAATCCTCGTTATGAAGCTAACTTCAATGAGTTAACAAAGTTATGCAGAGTGAGAAACATAGCTATTCAAACAATCAAATCAGTTGCTAGAAGACCATGGGAAGATCAGCCAAAGAATTACAATACTTATTTCTATGAACCATTAGAGACTCAAGAAGCTATAGATAAAGCAGTACATTGGGCATATGATTTAGCAGATAGTTTTCTTATCACAGCTGGTGATATGAAGATTCTTCCAAAAATACTAGATGCTGCAAAACGATTTGAGAAGCGTCCAACTGACACAGAAATGAACAAGATGATTGAAATGTATGAAGTTGAAAAGATTTTCTCATACTAACTCAGTTGATCTCGTCAACTTCTAGAGAAAACATAAATATTACTCTTTTATGCAAATTGATAATTATGATTGATTCCATAAAAAAAGTTGATATCGAAAGGCTTTATCAGCATGTTTTATCAGTTGAGGGAATTAAGCATCCTTTTGTAAATCCTGAAAAGCTTAATGAAACTGCAGATTACATTAAATCAGAATTCCAAAAGTATGGTTTGAGCACAAATGAACAATCCTTCGAAATAGAAGGTACAGATATGACTTTTAGGAATATAGAAGGATACATAGGTGATGGATCTAAACCAGAAATTCTTGTTACTAGTCATTATGATACTGTACGAAATGCTCCTGGTGCAAATGATAATGGTTCAGCAATCGCAGCAATGTTGGAAGCTGCACGAGTGTTAGCTTCTGAAGAAAATGTTGGGAGTATACGTTTTATTAGTTTTACTCTAGAAGAATTACATCCAACATTAGTTCAACAATACAGGGATAGGGGGTTAGAGTTAGGAATTATTGATAAAGATTATCGTTATACTTCTTATCATTCTCATAAAATGATAAAGAAATTCTTCTCTAAAGTATCAATAAAGCTATCAAAAGGTAAACCCATGCTAGAGTCTTGGGAAAAATCATTTGATGAAATCAAGGATGATTTAACAGATTCAGAAAAGAAATATTGTGAATACATTATAGAAAGTAGATCACATATTACGAGAATTTCTTGGATTGGACAACTTGGACTAGTAGGGAGTGATTATTGGGTTAAGAAAGCTATTGAAGATGATAAGAAAATCATAGGTGTAATTAATTTAGAAACAATTGGTTATACAAGTAAAAGAAAAAACTCTCAATTTCTACCTCCATTAATGCATCCAATTTTGTTTCCTTCTTACAAGGTAAAAGCTCGCAAAAGAATCGGTGATTACATTTCAGTTGTTAGTGATAAGAACTCAAAGGAACTAGGAAAATTATTCTGTAAGAAATGTAAGCTCGAAGATATTAAACTTCCATATTTGTGGGCTAGAATTCCCCTAAGATTCGAGAAGATAGCTAAATGGTTATCGGATACACTTCGATCAGATCATGCACCTTTCTGGAGAGAAAATATTCCCGCTTTGATGATTACAGATACAGCGAATTTCCGATATCCATATTATCACACTGAAGCAGATACTATAGATAAACTAGATTTTGAGTTCATAAAGAAAGTAACACAAGCAACAATTGCTACTGTTATTAGAGCATAGATTTGTCTTCAAGTAATGTTCCTAACATCAGTATGAAACAGTTTATCTTGAAAAAAAAGAAAAGGAGTGAAAGAAATTAAGCATAGATTTCGAAATATTCTTGTCTAAGTGGAGAATACCTATAGGTTTCACTGTAGTGGTGTCTGTGACTCCAATGCCATGGAAATGCTTCCACAGATTTTATGACTAATTCATATGGGTAAGGTTGACTACTTGTTGCCTTATCAAAATCATCTGGTAATCTTCTATACATAATGTAGCAACCATCTGGTGAATACATCGCTCCTTCATCGTTGTATGATCCATCTGTTAACTGTGCAATTAGCGATCCATCCGAATTTATCATGAAAATGTGGTTATTACCATCAATTGCTCTATTACTTCTCATAAGAAACGTGTCATTATAAACAGGGTGATAATTCTCCCAATAGTTAAGATAAGCATCATCTATTACCACTCTATTGTTACTTCCGTCCATATCTATTGCGTGAATATTGCCATCATACCAACTCCAAATTACTGTGTTTCCATCTGCCAAAACAAGAGGAAATGTACGTTTGGGAAATGCTTTGATTGTTATTCTTTCAGTTCCGTCAACATTACTAGCCATGAGCGTTGTAGGGTTATTCCAATATGTTGCATGTCCCCATAAGAGTTTGTTACCTGTAGGTGACATCCCTCTAGTAAAAGCATATTTACTTCCACTGATTGATTTCCATTGATCTGAGCCATTATTTAAGCATGTATAAGACTTGTACCATCCGTTACCGTTGTGGGCTGTAAAGTAAACTAAATCTGTTCCAGGGATGAAATTACCCCAAGCTACAGTTCCTCGATTTGTATAGGCTGAATTCGACCATGTTGTTCTTATTCCATTTGTGTTAGTAAAAGTAATTTGTGTAAGATTGTCTCCGTTAAATCTTATCTTCCAAAGTTCATTTCTGCCATAGTAATTAGATGGGGTACCATCTTGATTTTGTATCATAAAAAGAATCCATTTACCTTGATAATCAAACAAGCTGTCGCAATCAGCTCCTGAATAAATTAGATGCTTATGTAATAGCCGTGCTTGATTAGGATGTTTAAATGCTATCCAGAGTTCTCCGTATCCAGATTGTCCTTCTGGGACAGTTATGTAAGCAATTCTCTTTCCATCTGATGACCAAATATAATCCGTTATATTCGATTCTTCAAAGATTGTTAAATTGGGTTTTTCGGTTGTTCCTTCTACTCCCTTAGTTATTAGTAAAGGGTTCAAGATTAAGATTGTAGTACAAAGTACCATTAGAAATTTTAATTTCTTCATTATCTATCCTCCAAACTAGGAGGTTGATTCAAATTTTATAAAAGGATTATGAATTAGAAAAAATTTGCCTATATATCTAATTTTTCAGCTCTTAAACGTTATAACTTGTTCTCATGCTTAAGATTGCATGGAGAGAAAAATATGAATTCATAATAGATGTAGTAGTTGAAGGGGTCGCAAATAAATCGATACTTCATGGTTTTTATGATGATGATCCAGCAATTGGTGAATATAGAGCTATCACTTTCGGTATAACCATCAATCTAGATACAGGGATTTTAACTACAGGAACATATAATGTATGAGTATTCTGGAGATCTTCTATTGATGCTATAGGAACAAATACTTTCTATATCTACAATCCTACAAATGACTATCAAAGATTTTTATTAATTCAAGAAATATATCATGTAGAATTCTATAAGTAAGCATGTGGCGTTATTTCTAGAACAAATAATCTAGGGAAAGAATCCCCGAATCACAATTTTTCACCCAGATAACCATTTTATCTTGAAGAATCTCTTTTTCTTGTTAGAGAGCTGTTTCTGTTGATGAAGCTGGTACATTAGAATGTGTCTAGAATTTTCACTAAAAATGACAAGATTTATAATGTTTTTTCAATATAACTCTAGATTATGAAGATCTTATTTCTGTATTTTTCAGCGACTGGTGTCACTGAGAAATATGTTCAAGTAATGAAGCAATATGCTCAGGAAAAGAATTGTGTGTGTGAGGTTCAAAACCTTATTACGCCTGAATCACGTCAAAAACCAATAGATTTTAACGAATATAATGGTATCATCTTTGGATTTCCTGTGTATAGTGAACGCCTTCCTACTGTGATTGAAGAATGGTTCCTAGAACACAACTTCAATCTCTCTGAAACAAATGGAAATCGTTCCACAATCTTTTATACTTTTGGAGGTCGTGGTCTAGAAGAAGCAAATCAAATTGCTTATTATTTATTAAATAAAGTAGGCTTCTCCCTCTGGTTAGCTGGAGAATTTGTGGGTTCACATTCATTTAATGTAGGGAAAGGGTGGAACCTAGCAGGAAACCGCCCAAATGAAGAAGATTTCACTCTTGCCAGGGAATTTGTGGAGAAATCGATTGATATTTTTAATGGAAATGGAACATTGTTTCAAATGAATACTCCGTTAGAAGAATATAAGCCCTTTATTCCACCAAAATTTTTCGGGCCGTTTTTGAATTTAATTCCGAGAAGAGTTGGTGATACTTGCCAAATGTGTCGAATTTGTGAAACCGAATGTCCAACTGAAGCTTTTAATGCAGATGAAGGTACAGTAGATGTAAGTAAATGCATATTATGCATGGGATGTGTGAAGAAATGCCCAGAACATGCTATTCAAACAGGAAATTTGACGATAGCAGCTTTGATGATTCAAATGCAATACCGCTTTACCAGACGATCCACTAGAAAGAAAAAAAGTCGTATTTATGCAGAATTTCCACAGCCTTAAAGATGTAAAATTACATCTTGTACAAAAATACTCCAATTGACCTTGTTGCCAAGATACCTTCTTATGAAAGTCCTCTTGACAAGAAGGTGGCCAATAAATTTCCTGTTTAACCTTGTAACAAGGTTT
>JAUWEG010000078.1 GCA_030608385.1 Candidatus Heimdallarchaeota archaeon | reverse complement strand
AACAAGAATCAGAACCCGCCACCAATAACCTTCAAAATTAAAAGAGAAGTAAAGAATAACTACCAAAGCAGCAAAATCTAGTGTGTAAAGAATAACTTTTATCCAATGCTCTTTCACAAACTTAAGGAATGCAACAAACTTATTCCACAGAGCAACGAAGGGTTCTTTCAGAATGAGCATAATTTCCCAGAAGAATAAAGAGAGATTAACTACTATTTCTTTTAGTTTGAGTAGAACTGGTTTCCTGAGTATTATTTCTGCTAATAATATTGTTAGGAAACCAATATAGAACAAGTACGAGTATTTTTCAGAATCATTTGTAAAAGCAAAATAGAGTGCATAAACACCTGCTCCTGTAAATATGAGCCTGATTGTCTCATTTATCATTCGTTTATAATATGGTTTGATGATATTTTCCCAAATGAATATAAAGAATTGAGAAAATATTTCCCAGATTTTCCTTAGTACAGCCTTTCTTGTAAACACTTCACTAATTATTATAACAATAGAACCTAACCATACAAAGTATTCAAATTCTACACGATTGAGTCCAAAGTAAATCATAACTATACCACCAGCTACTCCTGCTAAGCGGAGAATTTCCTTGAGAATAGCCCACCAATGTTCGATTATGAATAAGAATATCGCATCAATTATACTCCATACAAAATCGGCAAATGCAACGATTTTATCCCAAATGAAAGTAACCAGATTTACAAAAGCATTCCATATTCCCTGTAGGATCACTTTTCTTGTAAATAACTGACTGAAAATAATTACAGCAATACCAATCCAAATGAGATGTGCAGGTTGTGGAAACTCAGTTCGATAGTAGATGAATAAGATACCACCAGCTACTCCTGCTAAACGGAAAATTTCCTTGAGAATAGCCCACCAATGTTCAGCAATAAATGAGAATATTGCATTAATTATACTCCAAACAAAATCAGCAAATGCAACGATTTTTTCCCAGATGAAAGTAACTAAACTGACAAAAGCATTCCAAATTCCCTGCAGAATCACTTTTCTTGTAAATAATTGACTGAAAATAATAACACTGATTCCTATCCATATGAAATATGCATACTGTAGTATTGTTATTCCATAATAGATGAGTGTAATTCCTCCAGCTACACCAATTAATCGTAGAATTTCTTTAAGAATAACCCACCAATGTTCAGCGATAAATTTAAAGAAGGAAACGATTTTGTCCCAAATTGCTTTCAGAGCTTCTTTTAGAGCAATAAATAGAGTCTTGAAAAATTTATAGAAGATGTCGACAGCTACATATTTAATCACTCGCCAAATTCGCTTTGAATGATGTACGACAGGGTAAACACAGCACACTGAAAGTATGACTATCTTCCACCAGTCTGTTGACCAGTCTGTTGGCCATAAAATAGCAATTGTTACAATACCACCTAAAGAAATTATATCCAAAGAATAGAGTACAATATTTTTCCAGTGTTCTACAAACCATTTAACAAATGAAACAAGTTTTTTCCAGAGAAATACCAGAGGTTTTTCAATCATATCCCAAATAAATTGATCTAAAAAGGTTAATTCTACCATTATTCCTGCTACAATTGAACCAATTCCCCAATAAACAAAGAATGTCGATCCAAGGATATTTAGGATGAAATTTTCACCTAAAGTTATCTGCTTACCTGTAGAAAATAGTATAAGCAAAAATCCTACTACAATCAGGAATATTCCTATCTGTGCCTTTTTATTGACACTGATATTATACCTTAACATCTGTACTGTCAAGTAAAAAACAATAACAACCGTACTAATTAGCAAAGAAATAAATAGAATATTTAGAATTAAATCAGAATTGTCTAAAACTAAGGAAATGATTAAAATAGCAATAACAAGAGAAACGAATGTGTAATAGAATACATTTGACAGTACTGAATGAATCCGTTTTTCTTTTTCGACTTTCATCTAAATAGTAAACTAAACTAATGTGATATTTAAACATATAGAACGCTTATATTTCAAGAAATGCAATTCTTTCAGAGTATTATTCCACTTAGAGAAAAAGACTAGAATAGTTCATTCAGGCACTTCCAGATCAACTGTCTCAATAGTTAGATGTCTGATATTGAGATGTGTGTCTCTTGAACCACATTTTGCACACCTAAAATTGTATGCAAACTCATCATCTCCCTCCATTGAAGGCTCTCCTTTGTGATCACAATCTATGCAAATTATTTCTGCAGGTAATATAAGTAGTTCCAAGTTTGAATCTTTGAATAATTCAAGTTCATCTGTTATTATCCCATATGCGTCTTTTAGTAAATCAGGTATAACCATTTCATAAGGATCAGCAGATACTGTTATAGTTTTGACTTTGCTTGCATTATGTTCTTGTGCAATTTTTTTTACTTGCTCTACTATTGCCGATGCAAGACTATATTCATGCATTTTACTCAACCTATGGTAATTGTATACCTAATGCTTCGATTAAAGATTCTAGACCCAAAGAGGTTTTTGCACTCGTACAAATAACCCTCATGTCCGATTTAATTTTGCCTGCATCCTCAACTAAAGTGCTAGAATCAAAACCTAATCCATCTAAATCACATTTATTAATCACAGCTATAGCTGCACCTTTGAAAATAATTGGATGCTTCTTAATTACATACTCACCTTCAGTTATACTGACCACAACTATGTTCATTTGTGCCCCTACATCCCATGCAGCAGGACAGATGAGATTCCCTACATTTTCCGCAAAAAAGATATCATAATCATCAATATTTATCTTATCTAGTTCCTTTTGGATTAAATTTGCACTTAAATGACATCCTCCACCTGTGTTAATTTGAACGGTTGTAGCACCTTTTGCAGCTATTCTATCTGAATCGATGGTTGTTGCTACATCACCATTTATTACAAAAATTTTGTAGTGTGGAGATAGTTTTTCAGCTAGTCGTTCAAGAAGAAGTGTCTTTCCAGCACCTATACTCCCCATTATATTGAAAAATAGTTTGTTTTTCTCCTTCATTAAGCGTCTAATTCTATCTGCTATTTCATCATTTACTAAATATGCTTGCTTTTTGACAGTAATTTTCTTCTCTTGGGTCATTTTCTCAATTGCCGAAGTTAAAAGTGGAAATATAAGTCATTCGTTAGGTATATTTTTTAACTAGGACTTCAATAAAATTTATTACCTCCAAATTTGTAATAAGTATAGTGACCGTTTAGAGGTATTCATATGAAGATTAATTTCAGAAAGGCAAAAAGAGCAGTTTCACCAGTTATCGCTACAGTTCTACTCATTAGTTTAGTAGTAGCAGCTAGCGCTATGGTGTATTTTATTGTCGTTCCATTACTAAAAGGGAGTGCAAGCGTGAATTTTATCACAACTCAATGGTTTGATAGTGATGGAGACGATGTCGCAGATTTAGTTTATATAACTTTACAGAATACGGGGTCAGCAAGTGCAACTATTAATAATATCACACTAACAATAGATAATGATGTTCTTGCTGCGAGGACAGTAATTAATAATTCCTATTTAGTGGTAGAAGAATTGCCACTAACGATGGATGTTACTGCTAGAGCTGATATAGCTATCTCGTTTGATCCTTCAGGCGTTATAGCGGTAGGGGACAACGTATTCAGACTTATGTTAACTTACGCTGATGGAACTACATCAGTTGCTCAAGAAAACTTGAATTCTGCTGTAAGAATTGATCCTTTAGTAATGACTGTCTTTAATCCAGTTAATGGAAGCTGGGTTAAAGGGGTTATTGATCCTCAAGTTATAGTTTCTGGAGGGTTTAAACCATCAGGGGTTACTTATGATTTCATAGACACAGATCAAACAATTCTTCTTAATGATCAACCCTTGGCTTATAATATAGATTCAGCAGGCTACACAGATGATACTGGATATGCAATAGAATTTTATGTGAATGATTCACTCGGGCAATCTTCAGTTATCAAAAACACATTCAACATAGATAATAATGCACTGGGTGTTACACTGAGTTTGAATGGTAGTTCATTAAATCAAGGAGAAGCTCTTGAAGTTTCATGGGTTTGGGACGATTTAGATGGAGCTCAATTAGTTAATCAGACATTAGTTTTATCTGGGGATGAATATGGTGCTGAGAGCCTATTTACCGCAACAACTACAGCTGTGACCGATTATCTAATCACAAGTGCAGAAACAGCTACAATGGCAGAAGATGACTTTACAGTTACATTATATGTTAAAGATGAAGTAGGCAATTTGAACAGTTCAGGGAAAGCATTTTCATTAATTGATTTGCTTGATCCAATATCTTATGTAATAACACCAGCAAATGAGTCTGTAGATCTAGGAGGTATTCTTCGAATTGAAGTTTATGCAGATGATCCTTCTGGAATAGATACAACTAATTTTGATATTTATTTCTTCAGTCAAACTTCTGATTTCTACTACATCTATCAACAATCGTTAGAAGGATTAGCAAACTACAATGCCGCAGAAAAGAAATGGGTTCTAGATTTCAATAGTTATATACTCCCAGATGACGATTATATGATGGTTACCACAGTTTATGATCAATCAAGTGCTATTAACTCGAAAACTGTTTACATAATCTTATCAATTGACAATGATGTTATTAGTGTAACTGGAGCAGTAGCAATAAGAGGATTCTTTTCTAGAAGCTCCTTAAGTTTCTTCATAACAAATCTATTACCAGATCCGATAACTATAACTCAGGTATATATTGATTGGACACCCGATAACAGAGCTGACTATATCCATGAAATGCGAGACAATACCGATGGACAAATTTGGCTAAGCAGCGCAAGCTCTCCTTATGCTCAAGAATCAGCTATTCCAGTTAATGGCGGAATAGGAGTTACATTACCAAGTAATGTTGCACATAAAATAACTATATTGTTTGATTATTTTGACAGAGTAGATTTCGCAGATTTCGAAATTCGCTTCTATATAAGTGAATTTAGTAGTTGGGAAACTATATACATTTACCGCTAAACTTGTCTGCTCTTTTCCCCTTTTTCTTTCTTCTTTTTTAATTCTCTATTGCTGATAAAACTACAGAAAAGCTAATAATGAAAAATGCTTTCTATAAGATATGAAGGTCACCTATGATAGGTATCCTGAACTACCTAGATTCATCAAAACTTTCGTTGAATACACTGCTACTTCTTTAGCAACTAGGTCTTTCATTCTATTCGGGGATATCGTTTTAGATGATTTTTCTAAGAGATATAGTACAATTAATATTGTTGTTATCTTAGAGCGATCACTCTGGGAAAAAGATTTCGATGAGTTAGATAATATCATCAAAAAACTTGAAAGTATGAACAAGGATTTTGCGAACATTCTCGAGGTTGTTTTTGTTCCTATAGAAATGCTCGAAAATCCTAGAATATCTCATCAAGATTTTGAAGGTATGATTGTTCGTAACCTTCAACAAGAACTAATTAATAAGTACCCCTTGTCTATGAAAGATGATTTTCTAATCATGAATAAAGGAGAATTGCTTTATGGTGAAGATTTAAGAAAGAATTTTCCAATTCCTCCCCTGGAATGCTTCTGGCATCAATTTTTAGCAGAAATTCCTAAACTTGAGGAGATAACCAAATTGTATCCTTTCCAATATTCTAGTTCTCCTAATTATGACCTTGCAACAAATTGGATACTTAATCTACCGGGAATCCTTTATTCTATCCAAAAAAATGATATTATTGGGAAAATGAAAGGTTCTTATTGGTTTTCTAATGAGTATTATGGAAAACTTGGAGATTTTGTTGTAGAAGTTGCTAGTTGTAGACAGAGAAATATTTCTCTCTCAAGTGTTATGGGGGTTGTTGAAAACAGCAGAGATTTATTGTTATTCACCCTAGAAAAGGCTTTTACCGTTAAAGGTGTATCAATCTCTAAATTAACAGAATTATTCAAAGCTGATAGTGGATATGCTAATTATAGTAGAGTTTTTATGGAGTTAAGAAATATAATAGAAAACTTGTAAGTGCGTGCAAATGAGTGAGAGAGAAGAGCTTCTCAACTCCTTCATTGAGAAAGTACTATTAATTATTCCAGAGGTTGTGGCTATCTATGAATTTCGCAAAGAGATGGCTTTTTTCGACAAATGGTCTAAGGATAAGAGAGGTATTGCAATCATTATAAATGATGAAGATTATAGTTTAGAGAATCTTCTACTCTTAGATTTAGTTTATGATAAACTACAAGATGATTTTGGGTGGGATGGTGGTGTTTCTTTTGCTTCATCTTTTTCAAGATGCTATATCCGAACAATGACTAATCTCTGGTATATCAACATTAAGAATAATCACTGTTTAATGCCTGAAGATCAGCTAAATCTGAAGAAAACCAGAAAACTTCTCTATGGGAGTGATATCATACCTAAAATCCCTTTTATGCATAAAGAGGAAGATATGGTCAAGATTAACATAGGTCTAACTCATGACGAAGCAAAGAAAATTGCTAGCAAATTCCCTAAATTCAAACCTTTAATAGATCCAGAATGTTGCTGGATGAGACATGATTTCACAGTTGAGCATTCAATAGTAAAAATACTTGAGGAACAAATTCTGAAAGTTAGGGATAACATTCAACCCGAAAATAACGCTCATATCTATGGCAGATATGGAGGATCTGGAAAAACTCAGATTATTTATTCTCTTATGAAAAAATGTAAGAAGTTAGAAATACCTTTCATTTACAGATCAGAGTTTTGGAAAGATGATACTGGAAAGTACAAAGAAATAGAATTTAATCCTGAAAATGATGCAGACAGAGTTAGTAAGTGGGTAGCTTCTCATGCTATAAATTCTAAATTCATTCTATTTCTAGATGAAGTTGACATAAATGTAGAACTACTAAAGGAGAAATTGAGAAACAGATTTCCAGATTTAGATGTTCTCTGCTGGATTATTTCAGGCGGTAAAGACATTCCTGAATTTGCTCGAACTAATTTTGATGTTTATGATATTGTTAAAGAGTATCCTTTCAGTGAAATGCAGCTTAAGGATATCATTGAAAAACTCCTGAATAAATCAAAAATTAGTAATGAAATTTTCACAAACGAAATCGTAAATATAATAATAAAAAAAACCAGACTATGGAATCATTCATCTATTAGAAGAACCCCCACAGCTGTGATATTAGCAGCTTCTCTGACTCTAATAGAATCATTAAAGAACTCCAAGGAAGATGTGAAAAAGCTGAAAATACTTCCAGAAACAGCTGAAAAATGGGCTTTCTTGGGGACATCCCCCTGGTATCAGAAATATGGAGATATTCATGATGTTCATGCTGAACACCTAATTTTCAATGGAAAAGAGTATTTAGAGTCAGATAAACATTACAAACATAATTTACCTTGAAAAATCATCTTCCATTGGAAAAATATAAAAGCAAGAGTTCTTAAAAGAAAGACATGAAAGCTCTCAAGATTATTGGTGGTATCTTAGCAGGTTTAATCATAGTCCCTATTGCCCTTTCATTTGCATTAAGTATTGGATCTCTTGTAGTTGTAATAGTTATAATTGTAAAACTAATCCGTTTGATAACATTTGCGGACTTAAGAAAGAGAAATAAGAAAAAGAAATTGGAAGGTCAATCAAGTTCGTAAAAGAAGAGTTTGGTAATAGAATAAGTTGAATGTAGTTCGCTTATTTTCTCTTTACTACCTAGAAGATACTCTTGAAAGTCTTCTACTGTATTTTTAAAAATCTCTTCATTAATATCCCACATACTTGTAAAATATTTTTTTAGTAAACTATCAACAATTTCTAAGTTTTTTATTTCTGTAGCAACTTGTGATACATACATTTCTGGTTTAAATCCTTTATCAGTCATAAAATGCTGAAAATCCTGAACAACAGTAACATCAGATTTTGGTTCATTCCACTGATTTTCTATCAATAGTTCTCTAAATTTAAGATAGTACGGATGGTTAAGTACGTCAGTAAAAGCATTTCCAATTAATAATGCACTCGTAGATTTTGATATTTCATTAATAAACTTCTCATAATTCTTGATTAGATGTACAAAATGAACAGCTGTGATTAAGTGAAAATTCTTGTTGAAGGGTAGATATAAACCATCTGCTTGTATAAGATAGCAAGGAGGGGAAGTATCTTTCTTCTGGAACTCCTGCAACATTTTTGTAGAGATGTCAATTCCATAAAGACTGTGTTTTTTAGAAGTAATAAAAGATTCAATTCTCCCTGTACCAACTCCTATAGATAAAATCCTGTAATTAGAAGAGCTGTATTTGCTATCCAAAAATGTGTATATTTTTTCTTTAAAGAACTGAATTGATTCGTTTGGAATTTTACGTGTAAAATCATATACACTTGCAACTTGATCATAGTTTTTGTAATTCATTTTACTTCCACAAATATCTATCAAATTCAACTAATCGTCTAGATTTTTCTCCAACTAAAACATCATCTTCTATTCGAATACCAAATTTACCAGGAATGTAAATTCCAGGCTCATCTGTATGAACATTTCCTGAAACCAATGGTTCCTTATTCCCTTTGACTATGTAGGGTTCTTCGTGTACCTGTAACCCCAAACCATGTCCTAATCTATGAGTAAAGTACTGTCCATATCCAGCTTTTTCGATTACTTCCCTTGCAGCAAAATCTACTTGTTCTGCTGGAATCCCCGATCTGGATACTTCAAGAGCCTTGTTATTAGCCTCTTCAACAATACTATATACATCAAGGAACGCTTGTGATGGTTTTCCATGAACACTTGTGACTGTTATATCTGCAAAGTAATGGTCGCATGTTGTTCCTGCATCAACAAGAATCACACTATCTTGTTTCAGTTTCTTCTTTGATGGCTTACCATGCGGTACAGCACTGTTTTCATCAATTTGAACTAATGCCCATCCCATTTCTCCTGAAATAAGCGCCATTTGTTCTTGTACAATTTTCAATATTTCCAGTTCAGTTTGTCCAATTTGAATAACCTCAAGGGCTGAAGCTATACCAGCAGCTGTATCTTCAGAAGCCTTTGTCATTCTTTGAATCTCTTCATCAGTTTTTACTGATCTAAACACGTTTATTATTGGTCCTGCGTCAACAAAAGCTGCTTCTGGGAACTGATGTTTCAATCTCTTATAAATCTCAAAAGGAGTAGAGGGTTCTAAAGCAATCTTCTTTGGTCTAGAGGAAAGAGCTTTTTTTAGAATTAAATATGGGTTTTCTTCCTCCTTCCATGTTACTATCTCATCAAATGTAGTCTGAATCTGCATGTTCTCTTTTTCAAATGAAGGAGCTAATAGGATAGGATCTTCTGATGTTGAAAGAATCCCGCAAATCAATCTCTCACTCAATCCCAAATACCCTTTAAACAAATAGAAGAAATTAATTGAAGGTGGAATCATTAGCATATCTATTTCTTCATTTTTCAGAACATCAGCAATCATATTTTGCCGTTTAACATAATCTATAGGTTTCACATCTTTGTTTTGGAGAGTTTATATTTAGATTTTTTGTATAAAAGATTCTGCAAAACATTTATTGAAGTTAAAAGATATCATATCATATGCATCTTTCTTTGCTAGACACTAGACCTTTTAATAAATTTGTAGAAATGGAATTAGAAAGAGATGATCTTTATCGTTCATTTACAACCTTAGATGAACCAAAGGAAATTTCTACAGCATGGGTTATCTTTGCAGAATCATGTGCTCAAAACCTATCATCAATCAACAGTTTGGCGGATATGGCTATTGAGAGACTATATGATGTGTTTCTTGAAGTAAAGGAAACTAACAAAAATCCTTTACCTCTTCATCATCTTCTCTATGGTGATTTCTCTAACCAACTAATGGCTCTTAATCAATTTGAGCTTCAATTAGGTGTACTTACGTATGTTTATTCCCAAGTGAGAAATAGAGGAGTCTTTGGTTTTTCTCCTTCAAATAGCCAATACATATACTACATTTCTGCAAAAAAATCTATTGACAAAATTCTCTATCGAGTACTGTATAATGAGATTCCTGAAGCAAATACACCAAGCTTGACCCCCGCTCCAATTATAGGTGACTTGCTGAATGTGTTAATGCCACTAGTTCGACTAGAAAATATGAAAAGGCTTCTTCCGATTTATGATAGTCTACCTGATAGTGATAAGGATTTAGGCGTATTGATGGTTAAAAGTGAATATGATTACTTACAGGGAGTTACATTGCTTTCAAATATAATTGATGTATCTAAGAAGGCTGCACAAGATTTCTGGTGGGCTGATCCTATAAGTGAATTATCCATATTGAATCATGCAAAAGAACATTTTGAGAAGACAGTTGAGATTTGGAACAAAAGCCCTGAAACTCAAGGAAAGCGGGTATTAACAATTCAAAAGGAATTTTTACCAATAGTTGAAGCTCATAGTTCTCTTTCTCTCGTACAACACTTTAAATTACTTGCAAATAGTGCATTAGAGAGTGGGGATCTTAAGCATGCCTCTAAATATTATGCAAAAGCATTGAAAGAATATAAGAGGGCTTGTGATTTTCTAGAACAGACAGAAGATCCTGAAGGACAAAAAATACACAAGCAATATCAGCAAGAGGAATCGGAACTAAAAATTTTACATATTTTAACCAAATTAGGATTAAAACACACAATTATTGTAGAAAAATTATATGATCAAAAAACAGAAGAGGCCCTTCAAGCATGTGTTGACATAGAAAAACTGCTTGGTGAAATAGAAGGAACAGGATCATTGCCTTACATTTATGGGGTTAGTGTAGCATATTCTTCAGCCTCAACAATAATAAATGAACTACTTCAGCAGGATATATCCCATTTGAACATAATTGATAGACTTGTTTCTCAATTTAGCTTTCCTTTAAAATCTATGAGTTCGGCCCTCTCTGAAATTCATTTATCTTTTCTCAAAGTTAATGATGAGAACCCTAGAGCAAGTTTTGCTGAATTACAAGAACTTGATGAGAAGCTCTCATATTTAGAAAAAGCCATTGAACTTTTACCTTCTTTTATACCTGAAAGGGATAACCAAAGAAAGAAAATTCATGCCATAAGATACTACGTTAAGTCATTGATTTCTGAAAATAAGGTCTATTTGTTTGCAGATAATAATATTGTTCTAGATTTAATTTTACGTTCTAGAGCACATTATTTTGCAAAGAAAGCAGAGCAAAGCATGGTTGGTATAAAGAAGCAAGAAAAGGAATTAAAAAACCTGATTAATGAAAGGATGATTGAGACTAAAACTGTGGGAATGGTAACTGAATCAAGTTTGTTAACACTAGGTCTTCAAAGTACATACAAGAATGTAGTTAGAAAGTTCATCGAAGAAATGATTGGAGTTACAATTGAATCTGAAGTGTTACCAGAATTTCTAGCTGAAGCAGTTGAGAAGCAATTTGCAGAAATGACTGAATTTCATGGATTACTGGATCTTATATTATTAGATACTCAAGAATTAATAGCAACAAACAAAAACGTTTCCATCAAGGGAAATGAAATCAACTGGGATTTTGTAAAAAGAAGAAATATCTTTGGACCTGTTATCAAAAAGATGTATGAGGGTTTACAAGGAATCATTCTTGGTGAACTTTACGCTATTGTAAAGAAACCATCTAAGGCTTCAAGTAACTATACTAAATCAAGTAAGAACTTTTACGAAGTAAGTGAGACATTAGGAAGAATAGCAGAATATCTGGAAGAACAGAAAGAAATGCCTCAGATGAT
>JAUWEG010000124.1 GCA_030608385.1 Candidatus Heimdallarchaeota archaeon | reverse complement strand
TTAAATCCTCAGGTATTTTTTTTTCCTCTTCTTTACTCATGATAATCCCAGTTTAGTTTATGATAAGCTATATCTTCCGAATAATAAAAGTTTTATGCTCTTTTCCGACAAAACTATCTTTTCCTTCTTAGAAGGTGCACTAGACCTATGCTACATACAATAATTAACATTGAGACAGATATAGTAATTAGTGTAACTGCAGTTGAAGTCTTGTTTGGGTTAATACCTAAATTTACTAAATCGAACATATACTCACACGCATTGTAGTAAGAGTCACCTTTGAAATTAAATACTAGGTATTCTGATTCTGATAGAAACGCTTTGGATAGTATTTCAAAAATAATCAATCCATTAGAATCTGTTCTATAGGTTTCTGTGTGGAGTATCGTTCCGTTTTCAGTTAGATACTTAATCGTAATTTCTCTATTAGATAAAGATCTATTCTCACTATCAAGAAGATATATAGCCCATTGTTCTCCCTTCTCAACTAACTTCATCACTGTTTGTTGGGGAATTATTTCAATTATCCCAATGAAAGAAGCAGCTTCATAGTTATTTGACCCTGTAAAATCTATGGTGATGCTGTAATTGCCTAGGAGATAATCACTCAAATATATAATTACTGAACCATTGATGTCAGTATATACAGTGTAGATAGTTGAGTTAATACGAATAAGTAAGGGTTGGTTTGGAAGCGGACTTCCTAATTCAGATTCAAGCCTTGTTTCTAAACCTAATGAACTATTGTAAAGAAGTTCATGTTGAACTACAACAATATCTGCATCTGCTTTTTGAACTGTTATCATTGTCGGATACTGGAAAGCAAGATAATATGTTGTTTCGGAGCTTGAAATGATGAATGGTAACTCTCCTGCATTTGTTAAGGTGTGTGTGAAATGAATAATCCCTAATTGATTAGTTGAGAGAGCATAAACAGTTCCTTCAAACTCAATTAAGACAGAATAATATGGTATAGCTTCATCATTAGAATCTTTTAAAGTAATTGTCAATTCTATCTCTTCTTCAACACTTACAATTTCCTTAGAGATTTCACAATAAATAGTATCTCGAAGAATTTCCAGTAAGAAGTTTTGTGAAGATTCAGCTATGTTTGGATCTGTGATTAAAGCTGTAATTCGGAGAGAATAAATACCTGGTGAGAAATCTATCCAATTTGAAGGGAAATAGAAGTTTCCCTCTGAATCGGTTGTAAGAGAGCCTATTTCTATATTGTTGATGTAAATTGTGATCTCAACTCCTACCAAAGGTGTTGATTCAAATACTAGTGTTCCTGCAAGAATTATATCTTCATTGAAAACAAATTGATCAGTATTGATTGTAATTGAAGCATCTCCTTTTCCTCTAGTGAAATTGAACAGATGTTCGAAATAATTGATGTAATCAGTTGCAATTACATGTATTCTCACTTGGTAATCTCCAGCTGGTAGATATTGGTCCAGTACAAATAGAAAATTACCGCTACCATCTGTATAAGTAGTAAAGAATTGTCCATCAATTTCGAGATTAATTTGGACAAGAATTAGATTACCTGAATAATTATTTATTTTACCTGAAATACTCCCTGACATCCCATAAATTTCAGATATAGTTTGAATACTTTCTAGAACAATTGCATATTTTGTATACAGAGTTATATCTGCTGATGTTTGATAGTAATTTGTGTCACCTTGATACTCAATAGTTAAGATATGAATACCTGCGCTGATATCAGCTGTTAGAAGTATTTCTGCATACCCTAAGCTGTTTGTATTTACAGTTGCATAGTATGAACCATCTAACTTTACTATTACAGAAGTTACTAGAGGATTGTTCAACACGTCTAGAAGAGTAAAACCAATTGTGGTTTCACTTTCATAAGTCTGATTTAAGCTATCTTGAATTGAAATAACAGTTGTTGTTTTATGAATAACAACTTCAATTGTTTTTTCAAATGCAAAGTAATTATTATTGCCTGCAAAACTAGCCGTAATATAATATGTACCAGCTGATAAAACAAGAATAGTTTCAAAATCACCAAACTCGTCAGTATAGAGAATTTCATACCCTACATAATCTACCAATATCTGAATAGCTTCTCCTTCTAAAATCATTACAGTTGAGAGAGTGCCATAAATGATAGGTTGGAAATTCTCATATTGAAAGTTTAAATCGATTAAAGCTTCTGCTTTAGAAATATAGAATGAAGTGGTTAATGAAACATATGAATAGACTGTTGAACCCTCGTAAATTGCATCTAAAGAGTAGATTCCTGCATTTTCATAGAGATTGAGTGACATAAGTAAGTAACCAGAACTATTAGTCAAACCCAAATATTCAACCCCATTGATTACAAGTTTTATTACTTGGTCAGTAATCGGAACTGAATTGGAAGTGAGGTAAACTTGTATTGTAGTTGTTGTTGTTCCATAGATTCCTTCTGAAACTTGAACGCTCATTTCTGTTTGTAGTTTCTCTTGATCAAGAACAATAATCTGAGAAGATTCTGCATAGATTGATGTACCAGAAAAAACTACTTCAATTGTGTAAAATCCAGGTTCGATTCCATTTAACTCAATAACTGCATAGCCTGTACTATTGGTTAAAGTGTGGTCAATATAACTCCCATTAAGATAGAAGAAAACAAGCTGATCAGTTATTGGATTGTTCTTAGAATCAAGCAATAAAGCTGTTATTGAAAGAGTCATACTTTCCCAAATAACTGTTCCTTGAACCGACGTATCTATTTTCCAGATGTAAATAGTTTTCTGATTTGAAGCAGAGAGATAATGATTGTTTCCTTCATACTCAATTTCAACTATATAGGTACCTGGTAAAAGATTGATTGAAAAAGTGAAATATCCAAAGTTATCTGTAATGTCTGTCTGAACGATTGAACCATTAACTAGTAAAGTTACTGATACATATTGTCTAGGTTGATTAAAAGCATCTTCAATATATCCGTAAATAGAATACATAGATTCATATTCTTGATTTAGGGCTGTGAATTCAATTGTAGTAGGCATCTTATCAACTTGAAGTGTGATGGAATGAGAAGATGAATAATAGAAATTATCACCTGAAAAGGAGATAACTACAGTATAAATTCCTGGTTCTAATAAAGTTATCAACCAATATGCATTACCTTCAAAATCAGTTAGAAGTTGAGTGTTGTAAATCCCTTCAATATTGATATCTAGATAAGCTGCGGAGATACCAGTTATAGGTGAGAATAGATGGATGGTAAGGGTAAAATCTTCATCATAAAAAATGAACACATCTTCACAGGATATAAGACTCAGCGTTTTTTCAATTGTAATCGAATCTGAATCTGAGCTTGCGAAATACATGCCTGTTTCCATAGTTTGAGCTGTTAGGATATACTCGCCTGGAACAAAATCAATAGTCCAAACGAAAATGACATTACCAAAAATATCTGAAAAAGCTGAACCAATAAAAGTTCCATTCAAATAAAAGGAAACTTCAATTATGATAGGTTGATTGTATTCATCTTTTACACTTGCCAAAATAGTAATAGACTGTTTATATTCAGCTGTTGGTTGAACTGTGGTGATAATGGATGTTCTTATACCAACTTGGAAGTAATGTGCTGATTCACTAGTTAGCCAGCTACTGGATCCAACAACTTCTGCTTTCCATTGATAAATACCTAGAGGGAAGGTGATAGCTGATGTAAGTGAGGCATATCCCATACTATCAGTATATGCTGAATCTAGGTAAATCCAATCTGCCCCATCGTACCAGTAAAATCGAACTTCTACTCCAGTTGGAGTCGTACCATAAGCTGATTCAATACTCACTGAAAATGTTACTGGATTAGAACTATTATGATAGATATCATCTGCTGAAATTATCACGGGACAAGCAGAACTAGTTAAAGTTATTGTCTTGTTAGATTCAAGGTAATTTGATGAGCTAGTGAATACGATTTCTACGGTGATAGTACCTCCTTGTTCAATTAGATAATTAAGTGTGAAATACCCATTTCCATCAGTTGTAACTTGATATTGGTTGCCTAAGATAGTAATAATAACTGTTTCAAAAACTACTGGATTACCATTAGAAAGAACTCTTCCTCTTATCTCAATTGTATCTTGATTTGTGCCAGATAAATCGGTTATTTCTGTAATCTCACTAGGTGCTTGAACACAGCTGAAATAAGATACAAATGCAGCTGCTTGGCTGTATAAAAGAATTCCATCTTGATAATAATCAGAAGTAAACACGAGGATGTTTAGAATGTCTCCAACCTGCATGTCAAGAGATAAACCCAAAATTGCATAACCTGAAGAATTGGTTTGGATGGTGTAAAATTCATCCCATATATCTGGGAAATTTGCAGCGGATACATGTACTAAAACTTGGATGTTTTCTAAAGGCGTTCCATAATGATCGGTAACGTATATTTCTAGAGGAATAACAGAACCATAAACATAGATTTCTGATTCACTAATGTTGATAGAAATTTGTGCTTGATCGCTTAGAATTGATAGTAATATAGTCTCTTCTAAATAGAAATAATCAGCTGAGTCTACTTTAATATAAATTGTATATGCGCCTGGATTAAAGAAACTAGAGGAAAAGGAAATTGTTCCCTCACCTAAAATATCAGTTTGAAATAAACCAAGGGAAGTATTTTGATCGTCAGAAAAACTATACAAGATGACTTCATAGTTCAGATAAGGGATGGCATCTCCTTCAGTATCATTGAAACTAAGATCGATATTAACAGGTTCATTCCAGTAACTTTGAAGATTTTTGGTGTGTTGGAGAAAGATTAGACTTCTTGCAATATTGATGTCGCTATAAGTTGTAGACTGATATATATAGAGATCAGAATCCATGGAAGTAGTTACCCAAAATGAATTAGGATAATATCCTGCACCCCAATCCAGAAAACCATAAGCTGATGAAGCCCATCCAGAGGAGTTGGTTGCTAGGAAGATTGGATCTAAACTCCCTTGCACATAAAAGAATACCATTTGTCCAGTGATTGGCTGACCGTCATTATCTATGATTCTAGCATTCATTTGATATTGAGCTAAATCATGATATCCAGGAGCACTTCCGTATCTACAATAAATCTGAGGTAAAACAATATTGATGATTTCTTTTTGTTGATCAGTAGAACTATAAGACGCAAGAAGATTGAGAACAGCTTTGAAATATTTAGTTCCTGAAGCTTCAACTATTGAGTAAGAAACTATAGCAAATCCATCTTCATTAGATGTACCCTGTTCTAAAGATATCCATGATTGATTATCTGAAGAATAATAGAAATCAACTACTTCTCCTTGCAGTGGTTGGAAAAAACTATTCTCAACTTTAGCAATTAATTGAATTTGGTCAGAATATTCAGCAGTAGGAGGAGAAGAGAGTGTTAAGTGATCTGGATTGAAAGAATCTAGAATTGTTAAAACCAAGAAATCAGAGGAACAATCGTATAAAGAACTACTATCATAATAACTAGCAACAAGAACATGGTTAATACCTGTTATGAAAGTAGTATCATAAAGAATGTTTGATAGACCACTGCTAACAGCTGAGGTTTGAACTAGCGAACCTGTGAAGATTGTAAGATCTACATCTACATTCAGCTGTTCAACCCAATTATCATTTTCCTTGATATATACGCGATTATCATCAATTCCAGCCTGATCATCAGAAGTTTGAAGAGTGAAATTTTCAGCTGATTCTAGGATAATATAATAAGGTGTATCAGCTGTTAGTTGATTGTCAACTTGAGTAGTGGTTGGATGATCCCAGAAAGTGAAGAGCATTTCTGAGGAAGGATTACTTTTGTGAAAATTATAAGTGTGAAAAGAGATTTCTGAAAACATCAGATAATCAGAGAGGTAATTGGATAGATTATCAGTAACATAAATTGAGATGACATTAGAAATAAGTGTGGTAATCTCGGAAAGATTGAAACCAATAGCCATAAGACCAGTACTAACAGGAACAGTGAATTCTAGAGCGAAGACAGAATTACTAAGACTGCTTACAGCTGCTTCTTGATTGCTAAGAATTTCCTCAAGATCATACCAGTAATGTGTTCCTCTGTCAACAGGAACTAAGCCAAGGAGATCATATTCAGTCAAAGATGAAGCATCAATTGACTCCCCTCTTTGAACATCGGAAGCATTACCAGTTGTAGTTGTATAACTAGGGTAGTTAGCTGCAGAAAAGTGAGGAAGACTTGGTGAAGAGGGACTTTCTGCAGACTCAGAATTTCCTCCATCTTCAATAGAAACAATGCGAATGATTCGATTTTCAATAACGAAATCAGTGGAAGAATCATACTCTAAAGTATAAACAAAGTCAGTGGAAATATCTTCAGGGGAGGTGAAACTATTTACCAATAACTGTGTGAACGGTAAAGGTACGATTAGTAGAAAAACAAGAAGGAAAGAGGTCTTACGCAATATGCTCCCCTCACTCTATTTTAGCAAATTCTGTCTCGAGTTCTTCTTCGTCTTCTGCAGAATCTTCAGAATCCAGACCAAGACCAATCTCTAAAGCTAATTCGCGATGTTTAGCTTCTTCCTCAACATCACAGACTCCAAAGGGACCTAAGGAGAAGTGAGTTTCAGTCATAGGCAACCAACCGCAATCTGTGATAAGAGCTCTGCGCGCATTTTGGGCATCATACTGATTGCGTATCTTACTAGTTGCTCTACGTAGCCAAATGCGAATATCGGAAGCGTGGCCTAAAATAAAACCTCCGCTGGGTAGAACTTTGTCCATAGCTGTCGCAAAAGGATCCGGGTTGGCCATCACCTGGTTAGTGTAAAGAACAGCGAGATCCCATGCTTCTGCTATTCTCATGAGTAAATGCAATACTCTATTGAGATGTTTTTGTCTATCTGCTAATTGGCCTAGTCCTCCATATTCTGCTCTAAATGGGTCCATTAGGCTGTCAACGATAATCAGTTTCACTTTGTTCTTTGCGATAATTCTTCCCGCTTCTTTAAGAGCTAATTC
>JAUWEG010000185.1 GCA_030608385.1 Candidatus Heimdallarchaeota archaeon | reverse complement strand
TTTTCATGCTCTTTGCTACAACATTCTCTTGGTTCAGAGGGCCAGATCCGTTTAAGAGGAAAGATTAAATCTTACAAAAGTTTACAACAAGTTTTATTGTTTCTACTATATCATCAATCTGAAGTAAACCTGCATTAGCATGAATATATCTGCATGGGACAGAAACTACACCAGAAGGAACACCCGATCTTGTTAAAGAGATTCTACCCGCATCTGTGCCTCCATATATTGGTTTTTTATATTGCCACACAATTTCAGCCATTTCTGCAGCTGTCTTAATTCTATCAAGAATCTTTTTTGGTACAATTAATGATCTATCTGCTGCAGTTACCGCAGGTCCGTTTCCTAGTTTTGTGATCATTTTTGCTGGAGGAACACCAGGAACATCACTAGCGATTGTATTCTCAAGAGCTAAAGCAATACTTGGTTCCAAAGTGAAACCTGCGACTGTCGCCCCCCTACCCCCAACTTCCTCTTGTACTGCAAAAGTAATCATAAGTGTATTTGGGATTTCAATATCCTTTAGTTGTTCCAGCACTTGTAACAAAACATTACATGCTGTTCGATCATCAAATGCTTTTCCAAGTAGAATATTGTCATTTAGTTGTATACATTCAGTGTAGAATGTTCCTACTGAACCTATATCTAAATCCATATCTCTTACTTCTTGATATGATTTACACCCAATATCTACAAACATTTCATTTATAGGGGGTATTTTATCTCTATCTTCTTGTCTGGTTATGTGAGGTGGAGATGTCCCAACCACACCGATAATTCGTTTTCTTTCTGTAGTGTGAAATTGAATTAAAGCTCCCAACATCAAGCGTTTGTCAATTCCTCCAAGTGCTTCAATAGTAATATATCCGTGATCATCAATATGTGAAATCATAAATCCTACTTCGTCAACATGCGCATCAAGCATTATTCTTAACCCATTGGGGTCAGAACCTTCTTTGATTGCTAACACATTTCCTAGAGGATCAATCCAAGCTTTATCTACAGCTAATTTCTCTAGTTTTACTAGAATGTAGTCTGTTACCTCAGCTTCATGTCCAGGACAGCCTATTAAATTGCTAAGTTCTATTTGGGTTTCGATGACTTTTTTCCTGTCAATAGTCATGTTATCTCAAATTTATTGAGGTTTTACAATTTCTTAAGATTTTCTCTTTGAAATAAACCTTTTTTCCCCATCTACGAATATTTGATATGTAGTAATATTTATTTAACATCTTTATTCAGTTTTGTTGAATATTATGAAGATTATTGTGTTTATAGAACAAATAGTAAGCACACAGGTCAAGCTTCAAGGAGTGGATTATTTTGATTCCACACGCGTTAGTGAAGATGATTTAGTCATTAACCCTTCAAGTAAAAACGCTCTGGAAGGAGCTCTAAAGCTTAAAGATCAGCTTGGAGCAGAAGTTACAGCTGTGTGTGTGAGAGGTTTAAAAACCAACAAAGCTTTGAGAGAAGCAATAGCAATGGGTTGTACTGATGCCATTGAGATAGCAGATGAAACCATCTACACATATGACCCTCTTCTGTTAGCTAAAGTATATGTTGAAGCTTTAGGAAAAATAGGGGAATTTGATTTAGTCTTTCTGGGAGTTGAAGAACAATCAACTGGTTCCTATGCAATTGGAGCTATGCTATCTGAGAAACTTGGTTTACCAAGTGTTCTCTATGCTGAAGAACTTGAAGTTATAGACTCAGGTTATAAAATTGGACATGTTCTAGAAGGTGGTAGAAAGATTGTCGCTATGCCTAGTAAAGGAGTTATAAGTTGTAGTGATAGTCAATATTTTACTCCAAGATATACATCAATGAGAGGAATTCTAACTGCTAAAAGAGCTGAAATTCCAAAATGGACTGCTGCTGATTTAGGGCTTAGTTCAAGTGTTGTTGGAGAAGAAGCAACTTCTTTAATTGAGGTTTCATTCTCTAATATTGTTCTTGAGAAAGAAAGTTACATAATCAAAGAAGGTGAACCTGAGGAAAAAGTGGAAAATCTTCTAGCAAAGCTGAAAGAAGATGAGATAAAACTAGGAGCGTGATTATGGTGAAAACATTAGTTTTTGGTCAAATTAGAGAAGATATTGTTGAGGAAAATACTCTTGGAGTCTTAAACAAATTAACAGAAATTTCTGGAATCAGTGAAATTATAGTTGCCTTATTCGGTCATCAAATTAAAGATGAATGGATAACTGAACTTGGAAAGCATGGTGCTTCAAGAGTTGTATCTGTAAAAGCTCCTGAACTTGAAGTCTATCTCAGTAGACCTTATGTTAAAGCAATGCTAGAGGTTATTGAAAAAACTGAGCCTATGTTAGTTATCGCAGCAGGAACAGTATATGGAGAGGATTTAATTCCAAGACTTGCAGTTCATCATGGAGTTTCATGTGCTCAACGCATTAATGATATTTCAATAGTTGGTGATGATCTACACTTCCATACTCCAGTTAGAGATGATCAAGCAATGAAAGTTACCAGAATTGAAGGTACTATTAAGTTCGCAACTTCTAGAGCAGGTGCATTTTTTGTGAATGAAAATCCAGCTGGTGGTTCACCAAATGTTGAATCTTTTGATGTTACTTTTAGTGAAGAAGATATGCTTGTAAAACATATAGAAATCAAGAAAGCTGAGAGAACTGTTAATTTGAAAGACGCAAAGATTATAGTTGCAGGTGGAAGAGGAGTTGGTGGAAAGGAACAATTCCAGATTATTAGAGAACTTGCTGAGATTTTGGGTGGTGAAATAGGAGCTACTCGAGCGTGTACAGATGTTCATTGGATTGAAGAAACATATGAGATTGGACAAACAGGACAATCAGTTTCACCAGATCTCTATATTGCTGCAGGTATAAGTGGAGCCCCACAACATGTGAGTGGTATCAAAGCAAAAACTCTGATAGCTATAAACACAGATGAAGGAGCTGCAATCTTTAACTTTGCTGATTATGGTATTGTTGGAGATCTTCATGTAATCCTTCCTATCCTTAAGCAAAAGCTTCAAGGATAATCCTTTTTTCTTTTTAAACAAACTTTAAATAAAAAATCGAGTGGTTATTATCGTGAAAGGCTTTTTCAGAAATGAACGAATAAATGAACTGAAAAACAATAGAGCTCCTATTAAAATTCCTGAAACAGCAAAGATAGTATTACATCTTATCGCAGAAGAATCTTCAACTATCGATAAAAACTACAATATCGAAATTATCTCACGAAATCCAAAGTATCTGAAACCTATCAAATATATAGGGATGGAAATGAGCCACACATTCGACGGTTTTCTTACATATACCACTGATTTATCAGGAGGAGCAAGATCTTATGCTCATTTATATCGAAGAGGGATAATAGAAGCTGTAGAAGGGAGTCTACTCAAACCAATTGTTGAAAAAAAAGAGATTCCTAGTATAGATTTTGAGAAGGAAATAATTACAGCAATTCCTGGTTATGTAGAAGTTTTCAAACGAATAAATGTTAAACCTCCTTTTAGTATGTATCTTTCTCTTGTTGGTGTTGAAGGATGTTTAATGAAATTGAATAAAGAAATACTGGGAGCAATTCCAACACCGATACAAGAAAATGTAATAAAACTAGATGAGATTTACATAAAAGATTATGCAGAAACAGAAGATATTCCCCGTTTAATTCAAACATGGTTTGATGATATTTGGAATGCGTGTGGTATGTTCAAATCCTTCAATTATGATGAAAATGGAAATTGGGGATATGGCTTAAATTCGTCTGAATAGTACGAATTTGACAAGTAGCATAATTTATAAATGAATACTTTGAAATCAAACCATAATGTCAGAAGAATTTGATTTTGATGTGGCTATTGTTGGTGCAGGACCTGCTGGTATTTCAGCAGCTTTAACACTTGCTAAAGCTGGTATCGAAACTGTTGTTTTAGAAAGAGGACAATATTCTGGTGCAAAAAATGTTAGTGGTGCAGCTTTATATGGTCCTATTCTGAATGAATTAGTCCCAAATTACTGGGAAGATGATAATTCATTCGAAAGATATCTTACAACCAAAAAAATAACTCTTCTTTCTGAGTCTAAAAGTGTTACAATTGATGCAGATTTAAGGAATTTCAATCAAGTTCCATACAATGGTGTAACAGTTATACGACCTAAGTTTGACCGATGGTTAGCAGACAAAGCAGAAGAAGCTGGAGCTATGATATTACCAGACACAATGGTAGAAGACTTAGTGTGGAATGATAAACAAATTGTTGGTGTAAAATCAGGAGAGGAAGTTCTCAAAGCGAAGCTAGTAATTATTGCAGAAGGTGCAAATAATATGCTAGTTGAGAAAGCAAAACTAGCTAAAAAAC
>JAUWEG010000205.1 GCA_030608385.1 Candidatus Heimdallarchaeota archaeon | reverse complement strand
TGAACTGACTTACTTGTAATATTGGGGTTTATTTTGTGTAATGAAACAACATACTCTTTCCAAGTTTTTGTATATTCGCTAGTTTTCTCTTTACTAGCTTCTCTAATAAATTTAGTAAACAGATTTTTGCTTTTCTTTGATAAGCGTTTTTTCTTGATTCTACTCTTCATACGACCATGGAGGAACATTCCTGCTCCAGCTAGGACAGCTACTGCTACAGAACCTCCTGTAATTATTATCCACAAATAATCATCAAGAAATGTTCTAGGCTCAAGAGTGAAAAACAGCAACCAACTTGACTCATAATTATCTACAATCGTTTGACCACCTATCTCTCTATGTTCATTGAATTTGATTCTAATTTCTAAATTTACTTCTTCCCAAGCAGAATCATATTCATACGAAGAGATTGTGTTTAAAGTCTGTCCTGTTTGAGTTAGATTTTCACTAATGATTTTAGTATTCGAAAAATGTGTACCTAATTTATAATCTATTTCTAAACTGAAAATACTTACAGCATCAGAGTTAAGTTCAATCAGATTAATTATTATCTCAAACTCATTCAAACCATTTTGGGATTTAACAGAATTAATTTTTACTTTTATCTCAATAATTGTTCCATTAGTAGTATCAAATTTATGAGTCATAGTTGCACCCAACACAAAAGTTGACAATGTAAAGATGATTAGAAACGTGATTAAAATTGATAGTAGTAGTTTCTTACCTCTGAATCTCACAAAATAACCAAGGTCTTTTCAGTAGAAAAACTTTTGTCTTAAAAATACATTTTATCAGAAACAAAAGTTTATTTTTACTAATTAAAATCAAAACACATGAGAGTATTTGTAACAAGAAGAATTCCTGAATCTGGTTTAGAGATTTTAAGAGAGAATTTTGAGGTTGATGTCTTTGAAGGGGATAGTCCAATATCGCGTGAGGAGCTAATAAAAAGAGCAAAAGGATGTGAAGGAATCCTTCCACTTCTTACAGATTCAATTGATGCAGATATTATGGATAAAACTGGCATAAAAGCAATTGCTAATTTTGCTGTTGGAATAGATAATGTTGATATTTCTGCAGCCACTAAAAGAACAATTCCTGTAACAAATACTCCAGGTGTTTTAACAGATGCAACAGCTGATTTGACTTTTGCATTAATCTTGGCTATCTCTAGAAGAATAGTTGAATCTGATAAATATCTCAGAGAAGGAAAATGGAAGGGATGGGATCCTCTTCTCCTACTTGGAGGAGATTTTGTTGGAAAAACTCTTGGAATAATTGGCTTTGGGAGAATCGGTAAAGCTGTTGCTCAAAGAGCACAAGGTTTCAACATGAACATCATCTATACTAGTAGATCGAGATACCTTGAAGAAGAGAATGAGGGAATAAAATTTGTTTCTTTTGATGAACTTCTCAAAACTTCAGATTATGTCACTATTCATGCGCCTTATACTGAAGAAACTCACCACTTAATATCAGAAAAAGAACTGGATATGATGAAACCAACAGCTTATTTGATTAACACTTCCAGAGGAAAATTGATAGATGAGATTCAACTTATCAAAACTCTCAAAGAGAAGAAAATTGCTGGAGCAGCACTTGATGTTTTTTACAATGAACCTGAAATCAACCCTGAATTAATAGAATTGGACAATGTCGTAATTATTCCGCATCTTGGTTCTGCTAGTTTGGAAACTAGAACAAAGATGGCTATAATAGCTGCTGAAAATTTAGTTGATGCTTTAAAGGGTAAAAGACCTAAAAATATTGTAAATCCAGAAATATACGATTAAAGAGATTTGGTTTCGAACAACTCATTTCTTGTATACTCTCTATCATTTATCCTTATTTTTGACATAGGGAAATAATAATGGTCAACTCTCGTATCTGGATGGAGAAATACATGAACCATACCAATGAATTTGTCAGCAACGGTTGCACAGAAGGGATCTTTTGCCTGTGGATTCGTTCCTACACCCATTTGAACTATTCTTACTTCCTCAGTTTTAATCATTTTTTGAATGTGTTCGCCAATAATTTTCCCTCCTCCAGTAACTTCAACTAATTTGCTGTCTTTGAAAGTTAAGGTAAGTAATTGTGTTAGTTCTTCTGACCATCCTGGGAAGATATTCAAAGTTCCATTCATGATACAGGAATTTTGCATATAAGGTAATTCAAGTGTGATTTCACCTGCAGGAAGATTAGAGAACATTCCCGCTGATGTAACAAAACCTGATTCCCATAACCAATCAATTGGTTCCTTAAATTCTAAGGAAAGATAGCTTCCTGCTATATCAAAAAACTCTAGTTTTCTCGCACCTTGAACTAAGCTAAATAATTTCGTTGTTAACCTTTCTATTTCATGTAAATCAACATCTAATGGACCACCTGGAAAGAAGACATCAACTGGAATTAATGGGGCAGATATATGCCTAATCTTCTTCTGTTGTAGAGGTATAGCTAGAGAAGGAACATCTGTAAGGGAATATTGTGTAAGTGTCAAAACTATGTCTGATTCAGCTATCTTCTGGGACATCTTTTCGTCATTGGGATCTTTATAATGTTCGTAAGTTGGTTTAATAAAATATAACTCTGTTTCACAAGGAGCAATCTCCAATATACATTCATAGAGTTTTTTTGCTAATAAATTCATTTCAACAATTGGCTCAAGTATGGCTAATGGTTTATTAACAAAATCCTCAGGAGTAGGATAATCACTTATTATCAGAAGCTTTTCTCCTTCTCTAACTTCCCACGCCTCCTCTATTAGTCTACGAACAATAGGTCGAATAGATTCCTTGAGGTAGGCTGCCATAATTCCCAATTGACTATAGTGATTCAACTTTAAAAAAGTTAAGCTAAAGGAAAGGGGTTATCAAGGATATTTGTGGAAGCATCTTAACATAGTTTGTGCAAAATTTTTTCTTGAGATGCATTTGAAGCAGTCTATGCAAGAAGCTTTATCTTGTCCCTTTTCCAAAAGATTAACAAAATCTGGTTCATTAATGAAAGGTTTACTCATTGAAATCAAATCTACAACATTGTTTTCCACCAGAAAATCCATGGTTTGTCTAGTTCTAATTCCAGAAACAAGAATTAATGGGAGATCGGGAACAGCTGATCTAATCTTCTTAGCATGACCACCCCAAGTAGCTTCAAAGTAACCGCTATCTTCAGCAGCTCTTCCTCTTGATTCGCGTATTTTACGTTCTTGTTCTTGTCCACCTCCACTTAACTCAGCAAAAGTTAACCCTAGTTCATGAAGTTTCTTGAGAACAATTAGTATATCTTCAACTCTTACTCCTCCTTCGGGTGCAAAATCATCAGTGTTTATCTTGACTCCAATTAC
>JAUWEG010000158.1 GCA_030608385.1 Candidatus Heimdallarchaeota archaeon | reverse complement strand
AACAAGGTAGTCATAAAGAATTATTAGCACAAAGTGGATTCTATGCTGATCTCTATAATAGTCAGTTTGAGGTTATTGATACCTCACCTGAATCTTCAGAACCTCAAGCTGGTGATTAGAATATAAGATAAAACATCTCTTTTTTGAGATGTAAATATAATTTTCATATTTTTAAACATTAAATTATTCGTATTGAAAATCCTCTCTTTCTTCTGGAGGCCATCCTCGAGGGGTAGAGCCTCCTTTCTTAAATCTAAAATCGCAATAGGGCCCTCCGCCGGCAAGGGTTTGGGTTCGTTTGAATTCTACATTTTTCATAACATTAAACGGGGCATAATCTACCATGCATACATAGGGAAATATTTCTTCTCCTCCATGTTTCTTATAGAACTTGCTAACAGCACATTCATGACAATTTACACCCCAATCAAACTCTTCTCCGTCTCCTTCAACAAATTCCATTAGCCAATTTTCAGGATAAGCATTTTTAGTCATAGCATTGACTTTTCTCTTATAATTATTCTTAATAACTGAACTAAACATCAGTTTAGGAGCTATAAAATTATAAATCTTTGATTGGTTAAAGGCTTGTGTTTCTCTAACCATGTACATTATTTGACCAACATCCCTGACTGAAGATCCTCTTTTTGTTAATTCTTTAAACAAAGCTAACAGCATAATAGAGTCAAGAAAATCAACCAAAAAGACATTATCTTTACCGCCAATGTAAGGGATTTGAGGTAAGAGTGTTTCTATTTCATTAGTGGTATCTACAATAATTGAATCAATCTCAGCAGAAGTGTATGAATCAGAAAGAATTGTCTTAACAACTTTAATTAACTTATTTAATCTTTTAAACAACTTCTTTCTTTTGTAGCTGTAGTTTGTTTCTTGCATGAATGGAAATAGCTTATGATACTATTTAGATGTTACTACAAACATTCCTCTCTAGAGGAGCAATCAATTATCACTTAGGGTAACGATGAGTTGTTTCTCAGTTTTTTCTGTTGTTCCTTTTGATTCTAGAATTTCTGCTATAAACTTGATAATATGCTCTAAAATTTGCTCATTGAATTTAGATTTGTGGACTGTGTGAGTAGCTCCTTCCACAAGTAACCCGTACTTATTCTTAGCTGGAATATCTTTGAAATATTGAGTAATTGATTTTCTATCAGTTAGTAACCCACTAGTACCATTTACTAACATTAGAGAACAATGGATTCTCCCAAATTTTTGTGATAATCCTTCCTTCTTTTGCTTATACAAAGCATTCATAAGCATCTTCACTGGAACTTTGGGGAAGTTCTTCATCTTCCAATTATAATATTCTAAAGGAACAAGAAGTTTATCAAATTCGTTGATGAAAGGGTTTTTCATAGTTTTTAGGTTGAAAATCCGTACCAACCATGTAAGCAAACCTAATTCTTTAGCAGCAAATCCTCCTGTGCCAAGTAATATAGCAGCATCTAGATTTCCTCCTTTGTTTACTAAAAAATCGAAAATGGTTCCAGCACCCAAAGAGATACCCAAACCAATTACTGTCTGATATTTACTTTTGAGATTTTCAATATAGTTTCTTCCCCACTCATAGAATTCATCGGCTGAGTCTACACTACATAGTAAGTCTGAATCAACACCATGATAAGGAAGCAAGGGAACTTTGACATCTACTTTAAGTTCAGCAATTTTTTCCGCCCAAGTTTTCAATTCATAAGGAGTTGCAGAAAGTCCATGGAATAGAAATACACATACATTTGATCCATTATTAATATCAATATTTTGAGAAAATTCCTTATCAACCATAACAGTAGATAATATTTTGTGCAGTCTATTTAAATGCGATGAAGCATCAAATAAATTGAAAATGTATAAATAGTTGCTCTCATCATTATTTATTTGGTAAGCATGCCACAGAGGGTTAAGAGAAAACAGAGTAAAATACTTTTTACTTCTCTACTGCTCCTTCTAGTTTTTTCCCCAATGCCCTTCACATCACAAGCAGGAAACTATTGGGGAATCAATAGAGACTCTTATTCATATTCTAGAGTTTTTGAGTATACTATATATGACATTGAAGGTGATGGTGGATTAGAGTATTTCAATAAAGCTACTGAAGAAGTAATAATTTGGGATGTAGAAAGTAATGAAAACAACATAACCTTTAGGACTACAAAAAAGTTGACATTTCTAGGTTATGTTGATTGTGAAAGTGAAGAGTGTTATGAAGAGTTTTTAGAAGCACTTGAGTTTGATGGGGAAACAGATAGTGTCAAAGTGACATATGTGTATGATGAAAACGAGCAAAAATTCGGATTTGTCGATCCAAGAGACATGCAGTTTCTAGGATTTGAAGTTGATATTCCAGTTAATATAATAGATCTTCCAATGTCAATAAATATGTGGGATTATATTGGCTGTTTATTCCTACCAGTTTTATCAGCTAATTTCAGTTTTGAAACAAATTATACTATTTATGAACAAATTTATACTGATTTTGAACTAGAATCTAAAAGCACGTTTAGGTTGAAAGGAAAGAAGTTTGAAGGATATTCCTATAGTGACACTTATACTTTTTTCATAGAGAATGAAGGTTTTCCTGGCAAAAAGTTCATTAATGAAGCTGTATTTCAATATAATAGTCTAGGAGTACTCTATAACTTTGAAGGGAAAACTGAAGAATACACAGAAATTGATGACAAATACAAACTCTATCGGGTTAGTGATGCGACGTTTACTATAGATACTATCGATGAAAGCTTAGCAGTAAGTCTACAATGGATATTTGGATTTTTTGGACTAGCACTTATAGCAATTTTCTTTAAACTAAAATTAACTAAAAGGAAACTATAGACTGAAAATGTTTAGAAGTTTGAAGAATCAAGAAATAACTCTTCTCTTATTTTTTATTTCTGTTTGTTTTATAATTAGTACCAAAAAATATATTTGTATGCAAATCTCTTCCCATATATGGGTTCTCCAAGATTAAAAAAACTGTTGCTACTTTTACTATTGTTATTCTTTAGTCAAATTGCTTCTTCAACATTTTCCTCTACTTCAGGAGATAATATTTTAATTACAGAAGTTCTTTACGATGCTCCAAATTCTGATATAACTGAAGAATGGTTTGAATTATTTAATCCAACTGATTCAGCTGTAGACTTAACCGATTGGACAATTGATGACAATTTTGACACTCTCAGTCTTTCAGGTAGTATTCCTGCAAAAGGATATTTTGTAGTTGCTAGAGATGCAGCAGCATTTAACTCATTGTATGGTTTTGATCCTGATTTGGGTGGGGGTTGGGGCAGTGTGGCTTTGAATAATAATGGTGATTTTCTTACACTCTATGATGATCTAAGTTCTGAAATTGATTTTGTTGCATGGGAAAATGCTGTATCTGGATGGTCTGTTGAGGCAGAGAATAAAACAATTAGAAGAAAATATGTAGTTGACACAGATACAGGTGTTGATTGGGAAAACAGTGGTTCATTAGGTGATCCAGGAGATGGTATTTATGATGAAATACTTACAGATGTAACAAATCCATTAGTGAACATTACATCACCAGCACATGGTGCACTAGTTTCAAGATTTGTTGAAATCACTGTTAATGGAACCGATGAAAATGGAATAGCTGCATATGAGATTTACATAGATGGAATTCTGAGATCTACACAAAGCACATACAATTGGGATTCTAGAATGGTGAATAACGGATCACACACGATTTTAGCAAGATGTAAAGACCCAGCTAATAATATTGGAGAAGATAATATTACAGTAACAGTCGAAAATAACGGGACAATTTCAGATTCAGGTTTTATCAAGATCATGACCTATAACATAGAATATGGTTCTAATCCTGATTGGAAACAAGTAGTAAAAGAGGAGAACCCTGATATCGTTATCTTCGTTGAAACTGGAGATTGGGATGACAATTCTAATCTGTTATTAGATCAATATATAGCTGAATTTAATGCATTTTTTGTAGGAGAGGAACCATATACTGGGCAAACAGCTCAGGGAATCTCATATGATACAGGTGGAGAGGCAATTATGAGTAGGTTTCCAATATTAGAATCTGTTCAAATACCCGTTGTTCCACTTGATAGTGGCACATTGTATGATGTGACACACGATTTCATGTACTGGCAGGTCAATATATCTGGTACAGAAATGTATCTACTTGGTGCTCATTTAAAAGCGATGAGTGGAGCAGAAAATGAATACAGAAGAGAGCTGGAGCAAGAAGGAATAATAAACTATATGGATAATCTAGGAGAAGTACCGATATTATATATGGGTGATTTGAATTCTTTTTCCCCAGATGACACAGGAGTTTTAGCTCCAGAAGGCGATCTTGGTTATGGACCATTAACTATGATGTTGAAACCAGATGATCCAACATACGGACAGTTTTCATCTCAAAATCATATCTTTACTGATATATTTAGATTATTAAATCCATCCGACCCAGGATATACTTACGGTCATCAAAATCCTATTTATGAATCAAGAATCGATTTCATCATTGCAAATGATTATCTTTCAGATTATCTTGTTAACTCAACAGAAGGAGATACGGCAGCAGCGGATACAGGATCAGATCACCATTGTGTAGATTTCTTACTTGACATATATGCTCTACTGAATGGAACAGACATAACAGCCCCTGCAAAAGTTTTAGGAGTGAATGGTGAAGCTGTAAGTACTACTCAAATCAATCTCTCATGGAATTCAAACACATATAGCGATTTTGATCATTATAGAATCTTCAGAGATGGGATAAATATTGCAAACACTACAAGTCCTTCGTATTCTGATAATGGGTTAACTTTGAATACATTGTATGTTTATGAGATTTCTGCAGTTGATACGACCAATAATGAAGGAATAAAATCAGATAGTGTTGCAATAAGAACGCTTGATGATCCAGTAGTTCCAGAATTTCCTCTTTCTAGCGGAGGATCGGTTATTTATCTAGCTGTACAAAGTGCTTTAGTACTTATGGTCTTCATTAGTTTTAGATATTTCAGAAAGCAAAAAAGAAGCTAAATCTACTTTCTTACATACTCTATTCACTATTTCAACGAGAATCAGAAGAGTTTATATGCAGTTAAGAGAAACTCAATATTTGCTTCAAATGAGAATACATAACAAATTATTAGTATTGGTATTAGCAACACTCTTACTCACTTCACTGTCTGTAAGAAGTGAAACAGCGCCAAATTTACTTGAGCTTGATGAAGGGATAACTGTAATAGGCAATTACCACTATTATACAGCTCTTGGACCAATGACGTTTACTGTAGAAAAAATATGGCATGATTCATTTTATGATTTAGACGTAGTTGAAATGAGTAGAGAACTTATTCACACAAATTTGGACCCAATTGTTAATGTTTCAAGAGAAATAGTCACAGCAGTTATCATAAACAGCAATAGGACTAACTTTATGCCTGTTGTGAGACATTACGTTGAAACTTGGGATGACACAATAGATGTTTTCCTTGATATCTCAGAAT
>JAUWEG010000166.1 GCA_030608385.1 Candidatus Heimdallarchaeota archaeon | reverse complement strand
CGGCCTGCCAGCCTATTTTATTTACAACATTTCCATTAGGAAAAATAGTATCTGCACCTATAAGCACCAAATCCGGATTCAAAGCTTTAATAGCTCTTCCAACAGCTGCATCTACAAGGTAATTAACTTTATACCCAAGATTTACTACTTCCAAAGCTAATTTTTTACCTTCTAGCGCAGGTCTTGATTCAAAAACTGTTAACTCTGGAAGCTTGTCTGAGTCTTGTGTTTCACTTAGTTTTTTGAGTGCACAAAATATTGTGCTTGATCTTGACATAGTCACAATATTTTTACACTTAGAAATAATGGGTATTAGTTTATCTATGAGATGATTTCTTTGCTCATCCATCTTTTCAAATACTCTATCGGCTAAATCCTCAATAGCTACACCATGTTGAAAGAAATCCATGAAATAAATTAGAACATTTCGAAGAGCAGACATTTCTTTTTTAATATCTATAACCTTACGTAGCATTTCTGAAAGGTCAATTATTTTACCAAATCTAGCTGGATTTAATTGAATCTCATTTCTAATAAGCAGAACAGCTCTACGGACTATTTCTTCAGACCCGCTGATTTTATCAGTTTTCAAACGTGCAATTTGTTCTTGAAATTCTTCGGAATACACAAAGCTTCAGTTGGAAATGCCTTTAAAAAGTTGTTTCTATTCTTTAAAAAGATAAAAGACTATAGAGCAAAGAAATCTTTTTCCTCATCTATAATTTCAATGTATAATCTGTCATATTTGTGTGTTAGATGAATAATATTCTCTGGTAAAATTCTTTCTTTCGATTTTGCAAAGAATGTTCGTACTATAGCTAGATCTTCTTCATCAATCATCATATCTTTTTGAATCCTAATGATAAGAAGAGGAATTTTTCTGTTTTCCTCTAGAATGTCTTCTACATTTCTTCCTACCTTACGAACACATCCATTGTATTCTTTTTTCATTTTTCCTGCACCATTTTCAACTAATCTTGTTAAACCTTCAAATGATGCAGGTATTGCTTTATTAAGATTAAATCCACTAACTATGAAATTGAAAGGAAATAGAAGAGCAATGAAGATTGCTAAGAAATAGATTAATGGGACAGGAAGCTTGAATAGAAAATTAAGAAACCAATGAGGTGTCAGAATTCGAGCTGCTCCAATAAGAACGACCCCTTTACAGTTTGAAAGTGCTCTTCTACTGAGAAGTTCAATAATATTACAACCACCCATACTATATCCAGCAATCATAAACGGTTTGTTTTCAGGGATTAGTGATTCTATTTCTTCTAGATGATCATCTACTGAGTATCTCTTGTAATTAGTTGTATATGCAAAATTTTCTTTTCCATACCTTTCTTCATACGTAGGATAGGTTCTCTTATAATTACTAAAACCTGGAGCTAGAATCATGAATGGTTCTTTTTCAGACATTGTATTTGCGTTAGCTAGGTTAGTTTTAAGTTTTTTCAAATGCTTGATGATTTAAAGTAAAATCTAAAAAGGGTTCATGATATCAAAATATAATGGTAAATTTCCTCTTCATAATTTCATTATTTTCAGGATTAGCTTCTTTTGCTCTCTATAACATAGGATTTGCTTTAGAGAAGAAAGCAATCAACAAGATGTCAGAGGAAATCAAAAAATCAACAAAAACAATGTTGAAATCAATTATAAAAAGTAAATTGTGGCTTTTTGGAGCATTCCTAACAATAATAAGTATTGGTTTTTACTACGTTGCACTTCTATGGGCCCCCTTAAGTGCAATAGCTCCCTTGTCAGGGTTCGGTATTATCATACTGGTGATATATGCTCATTTTGATCTAAAAGAAGCAATAGGAAAAACTGAATTGATCGGTATTTTCTTGATTCTGGGAGGAATCACAGTTTCTTCATATCTCACAAGTTTTGGTGATTCATCTATAACTTGGAACCAATGGAAAATTTCTTCACATTCTTGGGGGAGTACAATAATGATAGTTGGTAGTCTTATTGTAGCAATTTCTTTTACCTTTGTACCTGCTATCTTCAAAAGAAAGATTCAACCATTTGACATTGCAATATTTGCAGGAATAATAGCTGGAATTCAAGCCATAGTTATAAAAGGAATCACCATTTGGACATCAGAAACTGATTGGAATATCGATCTATTTATAGCTATATTCTATTTTGTTGGATTTCTTCTAACGGCTCTTCTGTCTACAGGAAGCCTCCAATTTGCATTTAGAGAAGGTAAAGTTTCTAATATTATGGCTATATATAATGGGGTGATGACAATATTTCCAATTTTCTTTGGAGGGATACTTCTAGGTGAATGGAGTTTACTTTCATCATTACAACAAACCTTTCTTGGTATTTCTATTTGTGTAACTTTGATTGGAATAGTAGTGCTGAGTTTGCGTCATTCTCACTCTTCGTAGAAACTAATCTATGAGTTATCTTTTCTATTTCATCTAGAGTAATATCAATATCTCGATTGAGAAGTGTTGAATTTTCCAAAATTATTTTACCATTACTTATGACGTTCGTTACATCATTACCTTTCATGGAATAAGCGAAATGATTGAGAAGATATTTGTCATCAAAATTAGGTGTTAGATGTGGTTTTTTTAGATTAATTGTAACAATATCTGCAAACGAATTCTTTTCTAAAGTTCCAATCCCTTCCCATCCTATAGCTTTAGCTCCACCAATAGTAGCTAACCTAAAAGCTTCTTCTGCCTTAATTAGAGTAGGATTATGATGAAGGCCTTTATAATAAACAGCCAAGAACCTAATAGTATCGAAAAGATCTAATGTATTGTTGCTGGAAGGACCATCTGTCCCCAAGCCTACTAATCTTGTTGACTTGATTATCTCTGGAATCGGAGGCATGTGATTACCAAGTTTTGCATTGGAAAGAGGATTAAGCGATATTTTCGTTCTTTTATCTTTTAGTAAATTAATATCCTTGTTATTAACATGGATACAATGTGCTGCCATTAGATTTTCATCTAGAATGCCTATTTCATCTAGGAACTGAACAGGGGTTTTTACATTAGGAAAAGGAATTTCATATTTTTCATTGAACTTCTTGCTATCCTTGATTTCAGTTTCTGATTCAGCTAGATGAGTGTGAATTAGAACCTCTGGATTTTCTGGGTTTTCAGAATTATACTCTTTCATGAACTTGTGAGCAGCTTTGAAATCTGAAATACTAACTGTATATGGAGAGTGCAAGGCTAAAGATACTCTAATCGTTTCCTCTAACGAATTGTGATGCTCCTTAACAATATCTATTGCATCCTCTAAAGTTGTTATTCCAGTAATAACAGGTGCAGCTATGATGCCTTTCAATCCAACGTCACTGATTGCTTTTGCTTCGAATTCGGGATACCAATACATTGAATTAACCGTTGTAACTCCACTTAGAATTGACTCCATACTTCCTAGAAGAGCTCCTTGATAGACGTCTTCCTCAGTAAGCTTAGCTTCCAAAGGCCAAATATTCTCTTCTAACCAAGTTTTTAATGGAATATCATCTGCAATCCCTCTAAATACAGTCATTGCTAAATGTGTGTGGCTATTAATTAATCCAGGAATTATGAGTTGATTTTTATCTCCTACTACATCATGTCCTGAGAGGTTGTGTTTTATTTTGTCGTAGGTTCCTATTTCTACAATTCTGTCCTCTTCTATAATCAGAAGGGGATTTTTGACGAATTTAAGATCAAAATCATTGTCAAAATATATAGCTAATCTTCCTTCAACAGCAAGTTCCATATGAGTATAATAAAAGAAAAATATTTGAGTGTTGTTCTATTTGGTAACAAATTCTCTTTGTAAAAAAACCTAGGTCAAATATACCGGCTTGTGAGGATATATTGGAATTAAATGGTTACACTTTGAGCATCTACTATTTTCTGTTATGTTGTTGAAAATAACAGAAAACACGTTCCTTTTTATCAGTAATTCTGAGCAATTTGGACAGTATGTGTTTTGGAAAGGATGACCAGGGATATTTCCCAAATAAACGAAATTTAATCCTTCATCTTTTGCAATAGTGTGTGCTTTTTGAAGTTGTGAAATTGTAGTCTTAGGAATTTGAGTTAAGTGAGATGGGAAGTATCTAATAAAATGTACAGGTGTATTAGCTGAGAGGTTTTTGATAACTTTTTGGGAGAAATCTCTAATGAATTCTTCATCATCATTTATTGTTGGGATAACTAAATACACAAGTTCGATGTGAATACTTCTTTGAAAAGCCATTTGGAGATTTTCCCAAACATATTTGAGTTTTATATCTAATAAGCAATCAGCAACATTTTCTGTTCCTTTGAAACTGACAGTTAAACCATTCATGCCTGCTGAAATAAGATAATCGAGAGCTTCTCCTGTCATATACCCATTAGAAACAAACATTTTGTAATAGTCATTGGGCAGCAATTGGAAAACATCCACTGCAAATTCAAGAGAAAGTGTTGGCTCATTAAAGGAGAAACAAACTCCATTTATAGAGGGATTAAACTTAGCATTTTCAACAACTTTTTCTGGAGTCATAAGACTTGCATCAGTAAATTTTTCCGGTCGAGGATTCTTAGTAATATCCCAATTAATACACCAATCACAATCAAAATTGCACCCCCAAGAGCCTAAAGTTAAAGAGGTTGATCCAGGAAAATAATGATAAGCTGGTTTTTTTTCGATAGGATTAAGACTATAACTAGAAATATCTCCATATTGGATTGAGTAGAGTTTGCCATCAAAATTTTGCCTTGTTTTACATATACCCATTTCTCCCTCTTTAATAACACACATTCTTCGGCATGTTAAACATTGAACAGTATTTCCATTCATTCTCTTGAAAAGATATGACTGTCTAATTCGGGGATCTTTAGTGTTCAATGTTTTCATTCTTTAAGTAAAACTGTTTCTTATATATGTTTTGACTGTTTTATCCCCATAAATGGAAAAGAAGAAAACTGTTCCTATTGCAGTTTTTATAACAATAGGCTGCAAACCTGATTTGTCTTTCTTAGAAGAATCAATACTTCTAGTGGACTTTGATTATACCAACTGAAAACAATTACTGATTTTTCATTATCAATTGTGATTTCCTCGAGATAGAGTGATAAAGGAGATACAAAATCAAACGAAAATGGAACTAAAGAATTGTAATCAGTCATTGGAAGAGTAACCTTGGATCCATTTGTGTATATAATATTATTAGCAACAT
>JAUWEG010000036.1 GCA_030608385.1 Candidatus Heimdallarchaeota archaeon | reverse complement strand
CAACGATACCATTATGATTCTGTTCTGGAACCTCTTCATTAATTGCCATTATTTTGCTATTTTCGTTTAGTTCTGATTTAGCTCTGTAGGATACAGGAGAATAGATAGTATGCCCTACAAATAGGGGCAGTTTATTGTATAATCCATAAGCAATTTTCTTTGCGAAATTTCCTTCCGTCTTTTTTTCAAGAGAATATTCAATAGATAATTCATCCAATATTTTCTCTGTTTCCTCAAAATCATTGCTCATGTCTTCTATAAGTTTGAATTTTTCCAATATTGTTAGAAGAGAAGTGTAGATTAAGGGTAAACTGGTTCTAGGTGGTATCCCCTCTCGTATTTTTATGTGAGGTACATTACTCTTCTTAGAAAGTTTTTCCAAAAGTCCCCCTGAAGAGATTGTTATAATCATTGTGCCTTTAATAAGTGCGTCTTTGAAACAAGAGAGAGTTTCTTCTGTGTTCCCCGAATAACTAACACATATAATCAAGGTAGAACTGTTACTGAAGGCAGGTAAGTAATAGTCTCTATTAACTAAAATTGGAATTTTGAGTTCGGTTTTTAATAAACTGAATAAATAATCACCTGCAATAGCTGAGCCCCCCATTCCACAAACTACTATGTTGGAAGGCTCACTGTACTTTATGCTCTTATCTTTCCAATGTATTTTCTCAGGAATAACTATTTTTAGACTATTCTCTCGAGCCTCTTTAAACAGAGATGACCACTTCTCAAGAATTTGAAGTTGATTAGATTTATCAATTTCAATAATGCGGTTTTGTTCGTCCAAATCGATCATAATTTTCACTTCCAAAAAGATTATTCAAAGGAAATTTTTTTACCTTTTACCCACAAATGTTCGAAATTATTGGAAAAAATCTCAATGATTCCAGAGTTAGAGGAGAAGTGGGGACGATAAACATACTTCTCATGTTTAACTGGAGAAACCCAAATAACAAAGACAACTTGTTCTTCATCTACTAAAGTACCACGAGCTAGAACATTTCCCTCTTTAATGCTTCTTACTTGAGCACCTAAATCCAGAAGATCTCTTGCAACATCTTTTGATTTGGAATCGTCTATACTCATTATGACTCTAACTTTAACACCTTTATCTAGTGCATCTTTGATTTCTTTTTTGACATCAATATACCAATAGAAGACATTAGTAAAAATCGATATCTCTTTCTCTCCTTTTCTAATAATATCCTTAGTCTTTAGTTGCATCTCTTCCAGAGAAGAGTATGCTTCAAGTAGTTCGTCTGGTTTGATAATTAATTTTGATTGATACTCTGGATCACTTAAAAGAGACATGATTTCCTGTGAAACTGTTGCCATCTTATCAAGTTTATCGTGATATTCTTGCTCTTTAAATCTTAGAAGGTTATCCAATCCCTTCTTTAGATTAATTACTTCAAAACGCTTAGGTCTCCCTGATATTGTTCGAACCAATCCCTTTTTCTCTAAGCTGTCAATAGTGTCATAAATTCTCGGTGTGGGGATGTCTGTCTGTTTGTGAATCTCTTCTGCAGTAGAAGATGAAAGAGCTACTAAAGTGATCAAAGTTTTAACCTCATATTGAGTTAAACCGAGAGCTTTAAGCTTTAAGGTAAGTTCCTCAGTGTCAGACATCAGGTTTTCTCCACCTTCAAATCTATACGGAGAAATATATAAGTAAATCGTAAGAGTTGCAGCAGTAAAATTAATTAACCAAAAGTTTAAAATGAAAACAGCTAGCAGAAGAAATGCTATAAACAAAACAAGGGGCAGTGATCTAGCTCGGTTATGATACCTCGCTTACACCGAGGAGGCCAGCGGTTCAAATCCGCTCTGCCCCACCAACAGACACATTTCATTTCCACTTTTTAAAAACTAAATGCTGGTTTATTTCGCCAATTTACTATTATTTCTTAAAATCATTTCATCTGAATTCTAATGAATTGAAGAATTCAAGAGAATTTTTATAACTTCATCTAGAAAATAGTGCATCTGTACAGAATTACTTTATATGTAAGAAAGACTATTGTGATAGTATGTCTAAAGCAGTTTCTGAAAAATATGTGAAACTTCTTTCTGAAATACTTGAAAGCTATGTATTAGCAGCTGATGAATATCGAACTAGAAATAGAACTACTGGTGTTGACGATGATGATTTTATTCGTATCAAGACTCGATCTTTGGCAGCATTAAGGAGAATCGTAGGTGAAAAATCAGATTATTTTCTACAGTTCAGTTCAATAATCAAAAAAGTACCATTTTCCGTGCATGGAAAATATGATACCTTTAGGAATATGATGGCAGTGATTCGAGCACTACACGAGGATTTTTCTGGTGGTTTTTTAGATAACTATGATGATGTAATTAGAGGTGTGCTTTTTGATGATTTCTTAGAACAAGCAGAATACCTTTGTAATGAAGATTATAAAGATGCAGCTGCTGTAATCGCTGGTAGTACTCTGGAGTCTCATCTTAGAAAACTTTGTCTTAAAAATCAAATTGATATACATTTTCAGAAGAATAGCAGAAAAATACCTAAAAATACCAATAGACTAAAAGATGATTTATCTTCACAAGGCATTATCTCAAAAACGATGAAAAAACAAGTGACTTTATGGTTAGATATTAGAAATAATGCGGCTCATGGGAATTATAATGAATATACAAAAGAACAAGTCAGTGTTTTTATTCAAGGATTACGAGTTTTCATTTCCCAGACATTATCGTGAACTAACAACATGTCTTTATTAGTGTTTTATTTTACATAATCTCAACTCCGCTCTGCCCCACCACTTTGTTTTTCTTTCTGCGATAATCTTTTATTGGTTAGATTTTAGTTGATTTAATGGAAAACAACAAAGATCTTCCCCTTTTTATCTACCATCAAGCTCCAATTTCAGTAATGGTTTTCAACAATAAATTATTTGGTTTTGAAAAATGCCCAGTAGAAACTGATATACATTATCCGTATAGAGCTTTTCAGTTTTTGAATCAACTTTATCAATCTCCAATTGGAGAGAAAATCATCCCTTCTTATCTACGTAAGAGTGTTTCAAAAGCCGAGAGAGAATGGCTTGCTGGTCATTTCGGTTGTTTAACAGGTATAGGTGAAGTCTTCTGGCATAATGCGGCATATTGTTTAGATGGGGATTTTGTAGTTAAATCGACTGAAAAATCATCTGTCGAGTTTACTAACATTAGATTTGAAAAAAAACCTTTGAACATATCCATTAAACTGACGCTTAATGAGGTTTTTCTTACTCTTTCCAATATTCTTAGTCAAGGTTATCAACTCCATGCAGATTTCAGATACACTGATGATAAATTTGATTTAGGAAAACTGAAGAAAAGCGATAAGGTCAATAGCTACTCAGGAACGTATGAAGGATTGATATGGAATTACTGGATTGATTACACAAGATACATAAGACGGATGTTGTTAGATGGTTCAATACAACCTTTGGAGATTTTACGAACTTGTGGACTATCAACGTTAGGCTATTTGATTGAATATGAACCTGTAAAGCTTTTCGTTTATAATACCATGCAGGAACTCGTGCAAAATCATAATTTGTCTTTTAACAATAAATTGATTTATTATTGTTTGATTGAAACAATAGATTATTGGAAAAAATTAAATTTTGTTAAGGATTTCAAAGCAGAAAACAAATTACTGTTTTCTAATCTAGAAAGAGAATTTTTGAAAGAATACCCAAGGAATCCACAGTGAATTTTACGATATTGTGAGTGAAGAATGAAGATTCAACTCCGCTCTGCCCCACCCAGCTACTCCTATTTTCTGTTCAATACCAGTCTTTAATTAATTTCAAACCACCTTTAATCTGGTAGGCTCTATAATTAATTCACTAGAACGGAGAATTAAAATGGCAGACGAAATAAATCTGAAAACAACTACTCTAGGTGGAGGTTGCTTCTGGTGTATAGAAGCTGTCTTCAGTGAATTAAAGGGTGTTCAACTAGCTGAATCAGGTTATTCTGGAGGTAAAATTGATAATCCCACATATGAACAGGTTTGTTCGGGGTCAACAGGTCATGCAGAAGTTGTTCAAATAAAATTCAATCCAGAAATAATTTTGTTTAAAGAAATTCTAGAGATATTCTTTACAGTACATAACCCCACCACATTAAATCGGCAAGGTAATGATGTTGGTTCACAATACAGATCTGTAATATTCTATCATTCAGAGGAACAAAGAGAAATTGCTCAAGAGATAATTACTGAATTAGATGGGTCCAAAAAATGGCCCAATCCAATAGTTACAGAATTAACTTCTTTTTATAAATTCTACAAGGCTAAGGAATATCATCAAAACTACTTCAAACTTAATGCATCACAACCTTACTGTAAAGTTGTTATTGAACCAAAAGTTAACAAATTTAGAAAATTGTATTTTAATCAATTGAAATAAGATAGATTAACTTGTTCTTACATATTTTTTAACTTCAGAAATCTCTTCAAATATCCTTAATTCCACTCCTTTTTGTTTCAAGTAACTAACAAATATTTTATCTAAAGATTCAACTTCATTTCTCAATTTTTCAAAATCATTCTCTGTTATACTCAAGCTTAAATCAGGAAAATTGAGCATCTTATATGATTTATTAACTTCATTATAATTATTAAAATTTAAACTATTGACTAGCTTATTCGTTTCCATTATTTCTATTTCATCTGCAATGCATAGCTGAACCTCTGTTGCTGCATAACTCGCTGCAAGTATGTCTTTCTTTTCACATGCTGAGAGCACTTTGTTTAGATATGACTTGATGCTTACATAACTATCGGTAAGATTCTTTATCTGTTCATCATAACTAATGGAAAACTCACTTCTTCTGATATTAAGAATCTCTCTTAATTGTTTCAAAATCCTCTTTCCTGAAAAAATCATTTTATCGTAATTATCAGACGTTGCTAAAGTTGTGATATCACTTTCATAATTTTCTGGTAAAATATCTAATGTGAAAGTAACATGTAAATTTGAACCCCAGTTTTTTGAATGTATTATATTATTTGCAAAAGCAAGAATACTTACTGTTCCATTAATAAAGTTCCATACAGCCCATCTTGCAGTCATGATATCATTGGTTTCCCTTGCAAATTCTAATTGCTGAATTACACTATTTAGCAATCTAAAATTAGTCACAGCTATTTCAATTTGCTTTTTCGTTCCAATTTCAGCTTTCGTTTTTAATTCTTGAAAACGAGTTCTATCTTCTTCTGACCTGGAATAAATCTCTTGATTATTGAAGAAAATTCCAGCAGCAACAGGAAAAATTATGGGATTCATGTCAGCTGTAGCTATTTTTTCAGCCCAAAACCAACTGGTACACCAAAAGTCTACTGTTTGATTGTTGAAAACAAATTCAATTGAAATTTTTTTATCATCGTTATCAAGTATAGCATACATATCAAGATCTGAAAATTCGGTTTGCTCACCTACTGCAGTTGAGCCATAAATAGCAATTATTGCGATTTCTGGATGATTTTTAATCACCTCGTTTTTTAAAATCTCAGCAATTTCTACCATATTCATAGAATCAATTTAGAATTAGAATTTTTATAGATTGCCTACAGAGTTAATAAAAGCTGTTTTCTGATGAATTGAAATGGTTTTCTAATTTTCAACCTTCCGCTTCTTTTTGGACTTTAGTTAATTCTTTTACTCTGCTAGGAACTTGAGCTCCAATCTTTGCCCTTCCTAAGAGATACCCTAATTCAGGAATCAAACCATCTGCTCTAGTTCCTCTTTTACAAATTAGTCTATATTCAAGTAAACCTATTCTTTCTATTACTTCAATGTCTTCGGCATGATTTGAACCAATAAGGGCATGTTTTATCATTCTTCTTGTGGTTCCACAGATAATTAATGACTCTTTCTTTTCTTTTAATGCACTTTTCAACCATTTGAGAGATTCATCAGAAAGTTTGACCCAAACTTTAGATCCTAGGACTTGCTTTTTTATTACCTCAAAGAACATTGGTAAATTATCTATGAAGCCATACGCTCTAACCATATTCATTAGAGGAACTTTTTTACCTTGAGCCAATTGTTCTCTCATCTCGAATAATGGATATAAGGCATCTATGTTTTGGGTTGTGCTTGTTATACCACAATCTATGAACAAACCAAACTTAACTTCCCCTACCTCTCTAAATCTACCATAGATAGCATCTCCCTCTTGCAAATCTCCAATGCTTCGTATTGTTCCATAATTTTTTATTAAGATGTTTTTGGCTATTTCCTCATCTTCCCCTTCTAATGTAACTTCAGCATATCTTTCCTTAGTGAAACTTATTCCCTTAACTTTTACATCTAAATTCTCAAACTCTTTGTTTAGTATGTAAGTAAAAGCTTTTTCTGAACTATGTTTAGCAACAATGTAGGTTTTTTCAAGAGTAATTATTTTTTGCATATTTTTATCACCTTAAATCTTCTTAGCTTGCTTTCCCTTTTCCATAGGAACAATTTCATAGTTTGCATCTTGGAATTTTTGTTTTCTTGCTTCTCCTTCTGTAATCCTGTCAAGAAAAACTGCAAGTGCTGCAACTTCACTATGTGGTTGATTACCAATCGCTATATTATAATCTGCGAGTTCGAAAACTTGACCCGGAACTTTAACTCCGCCAACTACAATCAGAAGCTCCTCCTTCTCCAAATCTTGGATTTCCTGTAATTTATCTGATAGCTCAACACCATACATCGTTAGATGAATCACAATCCCACCTTGTTTCTTCCAATCTTTCAAGAAATTCCAAGGTTTTCCAATATGTGTTGCAGATAAACTTCTCCCCCATTCTTGCTGTATTTTCTGAATACTGTCTTCCACATGTGTATCATGATCTCCTGTGTAGAAAAATTCAGATGCTCCAAAAGCTCTAGCTGTTAATGCCAAATGTGTAGAGATTCTCTTGTCTCTTACAACTCTATGTGATAACCGGAGTACAGCTAGTTTCATACCGGTAATTAATTTGAAATACACTTAAAGTTGCTGATTTGGTTGTTTAGTAGATTTTTCGCGGAAGATAAATTAGTTAACAAAACAATTAATTAATGAATCAAAACAATAAGTAAAGTATAATATATATAGACTTTTATATTTATTTAGCTAAGAAAACATTGAGAAATACCGAGGGTGCTAAGACTGTCAAAAGAAAGTTCTGAACCAGATCAAAATGATCCTGCTTATTTAGTTTCATATGCTCATCACTTAGAAAGACAAGCAAGACAGTTAGAAACAGAAAAACAGATGGTAGAAAGCGAAAGATTGAGACTTCAACGAGAAGTAAACAATCTGAAAGTAGAACTTGAAAGGTTAAGATCTCCTCCGCTTTTTATGGGTTATATTGTGGAAATGCTTGATAACAAAACAGCTGTGGTTAGAAGCACAACAGGTCCAAATCTTGTCGTATCAATCTCACGTCAAGTTGATATAAACAATCTGAAACCTGATACTCGTGTTGCACTAAATCAAAGAACCTTTGCTATTGTAAATGCCTTGCCCGCTTCGTATGATCCCATGGTTCAAAAGATGGAGCTCATCGAAAAACCAGCTGAAAAATATGTGGATATTGGTGGTTTAGATGCTCAGATACAAGAGATTATAGAAACAGTTGAATTACCTCTGTTGAAGCCAGAGTTATTTGAGAAAATATGTATAGATCCTCCAAAAGGAGTACTTTTACATGGACCTCCTGGGACTGGAAAAACTTTACTGGCTAAAGCAGTTGCTAACGAAACTCAAGCTGCTTTCATCCGATTGATAGGGAGTGAGCTTGTGCAAAAATTCATTGGTGATGGTGCAAGGTTAGTAAGAGAAATTTTCGAATTTGCTAGGGAAAATGCTCCAAGCATTCTATTTATTGATGAATTGGATGCAATAGGGAGTAGGAGAATAGACCTAGCTACTAGCGGTGATAGAGAGGTTCAGAGAACCTTAATGCAGCTTCTTTCAGAATTAGATGGTTTCAATGCTAGGGGAGACGTTAAAATTATAGCAGCCACTAACAGGATAGATATTTTAGATTCCGCAATGTTAAGACCTGGTAGATTTGATAGAATAATAGAAACCCCCCTTCCTAATGCAGAAAGTAGAACTATAATATTCAAGATTCACACTAAAAGGATGAATCTTAAGGGAGATATTGATATAGAATATTTAGTTCAAATGACAGAAGGTGGCAGTGGAGCTGACGTCAAAAACATCTGTACAGAGGCAGGTATGTTTGCTATACGTGCAGAGAGAGATCACGTTGTAAATCAAGATTTCGTTGATGCTATTAAGAAAATCACCGGAGATAAAGAAACAACTGCCAGAATAACAACTGGATATATTTGAGAATATCCATCTTTTTATATTTTATTTAATTTTATTAAACTGTCAAGCAATTTCTTTTGTCTGAAAAATCCTTTAATTATGGGAGATTCTTTTCCAAATTTTTGAATAAAGTGATCAAGCGTCTCCTCAAAAGAGCATTGATCGTTACCTGATGTAAGATTATCAGAATATGAAACAATTTCTTCTTCTAGTGTTTCAGGGATGTAATCTTCTAGGGGTAATCCTAGTTTTATTGCTTCCTCTTTGACTATTCCTGTTCCAATGTGGTTCCTGACTATTGCAATGATTCTCGAATCAATATTCTCTTTTTCTAGAATTTTAACACCATTTATTGCATGAGAAATAGAATGAGTAATAGTTCTACCGATGTCATGTAACATAGCCCCAGCAATAGCGATTTTTCTGTTAACTTGTGGAATCTTCAAACAGAACTCTTCAACAATACCTGTAACAGTTAAACTGTGTTGAATTATAGTGTTTGGAGTCTTGTATTTTTTCAAGATATACATGCACTGATCTTTTGTAGGAATACTTGAGTTTTCCATCTTTCTCTATAATAAAGAATCTTGTTCATTTTTTATATTTTATTGAAATTCAGTAAAAATCTTATATCAAAACTTTTTTAAGAAAATTTAAGTGACACAACTTGACTGCAAATGCCTAACGAAATAACTAAAGATAGATTAGAAGAAATTATTCAGCTAACTATAGACCAAAAAGGTGAATTGAGAACAAAACGTCATAAAAGCGATATCAAGCTTAAATTCAGAACAAAGAAGAGGCTTTATACAATTAAACTTCCTCTGAAAGAAGCAGAAGCAATAATTAATGATCTCTCATCAAAAATAGAAGTTATTGCATTTTCATGAGAGCTAAAGAGAAAATTACTCCTCCTCATCCTTCTTCTTTTTAATTACTACTATATCACCTAGGGTTTGAAATGTTGAACCCTTTTTTTGGTCTTTTGAGCCGTAAGCTTGAATTTCCTCAGTCATTTTAATATTATAGAATTTTTCTAACCTACCAATTAAATCATCTGATGGTCTCATCTTGCTAGTTTCAAGACTTTGTAATTCAGCTACAGATATTTTAGTTTGAATTGAAACTTCTTTCTGAGTAAGCTTCATTTTTTGTCTAGCTAATCTTAGTTTTTCAGCATAATCAGTAACAAGCTCTTTTTCACTACCAAATCTCTCTCTTCTTCGAGGTTGTGATGAAGTGGATGTTCTTGGAGTATATGCTGAACGTGAAGACGAGGTTCTAGTACTAGCAGTAGGTCTCTTTGGTGGTCTCTTAACAACTGGTTTTCCGTGTTTGGCACAAGCTGGACAAACTAATAATTCAGCTCCTTCTATCTTTATTGTAATTGGTCTCGAGTATATCTCATTACCACACATTTCGCATGTTGACAAATTTGTTCACCATAGGAAGTTGAATTTAAACTGATAAGAGAAGACAAATTCAAAAACATTTTTCTATGAGCATAAATAGACTTGATATAACTGAAGATTACAGTATTTAAGAAGAAAGTAGGTGATATGCGTGGATTTCTGTCCCAAATGCGGAAAATTACTTCATACTGAAAAAAATAAAAATAATGAAACTGTTCTGATTTGCCTTAAATGTGGATTTAAACGTGATTTAGGTGAAAATGAAGAAGTAGCTTTTACTGAGGAAGTCAAACACAACTTGATTAAAGAGATGACAACAGTATTTGATGAAACAAAAGCAGATTCAACAAAACCTACAGAAGACAAGTATTGCGAAGACTGCAAAAAGATTCAAACAGTCAGTTTTTGGATGATACAAACAAGAAGTGCTGATGAATCACCAACAAGATTCTTCCGTTGCACCAATTGTGATAAAACTTGGAGAGAATACGATTAATTGGATGTAACTTTAATGAGTGAATCAGATTTTGAAAAACCTTACAAAGAAAAACCGTTTATTGATGTAAATATTGCAGAGATTCAAAAACCTGGTAAATACAGAATAGTGGGTAAGATAGCAGAAATTAAAGATTTAACAATACTACTTGATGATGGGTATGAACAAATTACAATAATACTGCCAGAAAATATTAGTGTTGATCTTAAGGAAGGTTTACAAATACGAGCTCTTGGTTATGTGGAATTGCATCCTGAAAAACAAATGAGAGGTTCATTTATTCAGAATTTCAGTGGTGTAGATTTAGAAGTTTACAAGCAAATAAACGAACTTGAGCAATCCTTAAGAAGAGTTAATACATGATAGGTTTTGATAGACGATTCCCTTATATAGTGAAAAGATAAAAAGAGAGAAAGAGGTAAATTCATAATTTAAGTAAAAGTATTGGGGTATAATAATGGCTTTTCAAATGGTATTAGAAGACGCGAAATTGATGTCCAATATAGTGTCAATTATAAGTTCAATAGTTGCAGAAAGCAGAATAAATGTAGAAGAGGATGGTATCCGAATTAAAGCATTTGATGCAACTCGCATTTCCATGATAGATTTCTTCATGAAAAAGGAAGCTTTTCAAAAATATGAAGCTAAGGATGCTGATCCTATAGGTTTGAGTTTGGAAACATTAAATACAATATTAAAAACAGCAAAGGCTAATGAGCAGCTCAGAATGTCTTTCGATGATACAACAAAAAGATTTATTGTAGAATTTATAGGACAAAATCAGCAAAGAAAATTTGCTCTATCAGTAATTGATATTCCAGAAGAAGGAAATATTCCAGATTCCATTCACATTGAATTTGATACAAATTTTGAGATTAAAGCATCATTTATTCAGCAAGTTCTAAAAGATGCAGAGATGGTAAGTGATTACTTGAAAATAAGAGCAAAGGAAGAAGGTATCTTCTTTGGAGCAGAAAGTGATACAAAGGAAATGGATACTTTCATTGAACCTCAAAGTGAAGAAATGGAAACAGGATCTTTTCTAGTTTCTGGAGAATCCGAAGCAATGTACTCACTTGATTTTCTTTCAAACTTTCTAAGAGGTATACGTTCTTCTGATTATGTTAGAATGTCATTCAATAAAGAACAACCAATTAGATTGGTGTATGAAATTGAAGATAAAGGACATCTGATTTACTTTGTTGCACCAAGAATAGAAGAAAGCGAAGAAATTGAGGATTAAGAAGGAAGCTAAAACTAAAGAGGGAGATTATTCTTTATTTCTTACTAATGGACTGAGGAAGCATTGTGTTTGATAAAATTCAAAATAAATGGAAAGAAGAACGGGAAAAAGAACAATTAACTCCCATGAATGAAGCTTTCTATGGTGCTATGAGAGATTTTTTGAAAGTGAGAACAGTCAGAACTAAAGAAGAAATTAATCCTCTTATCAAGAAGATATTAGAAGAGAGATTACATCGATTAAAATATGTGATTAATGATTTGCTAAAACTTAGAACAAGTAAAATTATCCAAATCGTTATGAGTAAACAAGAGGTAAATGTGAATCTTGCTCGAGAAGAGCAAAATTTCTATGAAAGAATGAAACAAGTATATGACATTTATCGAAAAGATGTTTTTTCACCAAAAGATGTCGCATATACTGATTTGAGCTTACCCTCAGTAACCAGTGAAGATACAGATTTAGATGATGAAATAGATTTTGTGGCAGTTAGATTCATACAAAGTACAAAAGAAAAAATCAAAGGTTTGGATGGTAAAACATATGGACCCTTTGAAGTTGAAGATGTTTGTTTACTACCAAAAGAAAACGCAAAAGGTCTTGTAATAAAAGACATTGCTGAAAATATAGAATTAAAAGAGTGAAAATTCTTACTATTAAGATAATACTTCTACTATCTCACCCAATATCTTAGCTTTCCCACCACGAGGATGAGCTAAATCTTCTTCACATACAGTGCATTTAACTACAATTTTAGCAGAATCAAATATTACTTGCTCATTGTTACAGCTAGTGCATTTAACCTTCAGGAACTTTGTTGTTGGATAAGGTATTTTAGACATGATTGAGTTTTGAGAACTACTCTTTAAAAAAATGTTGTTATAAAACAAGTTCAAAAAAAGTTATAAAATTGAAGAAAAATGGTGCGGGGAGGGAGATTCGAACTCCCGAACCACTAAGGAACGGATGTCCCATCTAGCCAATGACTCTTGATAGATCTTGAGTCCGTCATCGTTGACCACTTGATTATCCCCGCAATTATAGAAGTCTCAACGATATTTGAGAAATTCAACCATACTTATTTAATCTTTTCTTCTTTTAGTTCGGTAGTAGAGTACAATTATTGGTAAAAACATAATTGCTATCAGAGAAGAAATAGAACCATATGAAGCTTCTTTGCTATCACCAACATATTTCACCAAGGTAAAATTAGTATTTTCATTTCCCCATTCATCAACAACTGCAATGGTAACATTATAATCCCGTTTCTCATCAATTGATAAACTATATCTGTAATCCCAAGAGTTCAACATGGTTGCTCCATGACTTCCCCATGTTTTCAAATCTACATCTACATAGCAATAATAGTTAAAATCTGATCTATCACTTATTTCAAAAATAACATCAACTGTTACTTCATCGGTGTAATATATTATAATTTGACTATTAATGGTAGGTCCTTTTACATCATCTTCCCAGACATATTTTTCATGGTTTAGAATGAAATCTGTAGCGTTTAAGGTTAAATCATAATATAAGTTATTCAAGACAGTTGGCATGGGGTAGTTTTCTGTGTACCCTGCTATGGATTCTATATAATCTGCTAAGCTAGGATTTGCTTCAAATGTTTCATTATAACAATTCCTGATAAGTGGTAATGAATACAAATACATCTCATTTAAGCTTATTACACCGTCAAGAGACGAATCTGCAGAAATATTTGTCATTGCTTTAGCCCAGAAATGTGAGGAAATGCCTCCTGCAAAAGGAGGTTCGCTTAAAGTCCATGTACCATTTTCATCAGGAATATAAGCGATTGCAAGTTCAAATGGGCTTACACTACTCATTGCATAACATCTTCCTGAAAAAAGTCTCACAAATTCTCCACCATAACAAGATTCCATCAAATAGACTTTATTTGCTGTTCCAATTTGATCGAACTCTGCTTGAAACCAGCTGTTGAAATCCAATACATCTCGACAATAAGTGTGACCATGAGCCATGATATAAATGAAAACCAAATCATTTTCATCAACTTCCTGTTCCAAGTAATTTAGTTGCTCAAGGAAAATTGTTTTTGTAAGATTTTCATCTCCTATAAACAATGAAATGTTGTCATCAGACCATCCTATTTGAAGAAGAGAATCTTTCAGTTCAATTGCTGATCCCATAAGTGTGCCGTTTACCTCAACTGCAAATTGATCAAAAAGAACAGCATAGGTTTCAATTTGATTATCGAAATCTTCAGTATCTATGGAGTAAACCTTCGATTCACTAGAAAATAGAAAGAAGAACATTACAAGAACAGCGATAATCTTTCGGAAAGCAATCTTCATCATTCTTTAACATTATTAAACACTTATATTTATTCTGAATTATAGCTTTAGTAATGTTAGTTCTAATTGTCTATTAGAAAGAAACTCACAACCATCCTTTGTTACTATAACATCCTCTTCAACGCTACAGTAACCATGATTTTCAACATAAACATGTAGTTCTAAAGTAAACGCTTGTCCTACCTCAACCTTGTACATTACAGATTTTCCGTATTTCTCCCATCTTGGACCTAACAGACATCCTCCATCGTGAACATTTCGACCTATTTGATGTCCAAGTGCGTGCATGAATTCTTGGTATCCTGCATCAGTAACCACCTTACGTGCAACATTATCAACTTCCCAGCCATGGACACCTGGCTTTAGTTTTTCTGCTCCAGCATTAATTGCCTTGATAACTGTTTCAAAAGCTCTTCTGACTTCTGTTGGAGGTATATCTTCGCCATCTTGTAATACGTAGTTCATTCTTTGTAGGTCTGATGCATATCCTTCAAAAAAGACGCCGTAATCAACATTAATTAAATCCCCTTTCTTGATTTTGATGTCGGGAGATGCTTTTCCATGTCCTATTGATGTAGATGGACCAACATGGATTAAAGGTGGGTAAGAAACAATCAGATTATTTTCTTTAGTAAATTCTAAGAGCATTTCTTCTATTTCTTCTTCAGATATACCAATTTTTGCAGTTTCACTAACTTTTTTGTGCCCTAGTTCACTAAAATCAACAGCTTTTCTTATGTTTTCTAGTTCTAGTTCTGTTTTTCTCCCCCTTAAAGCAGCAAGAAGATTCTCTGAAGAAATAAGTTTGTTAATATATTTTGTACCTTCTAGCATTTTGTTTAATCTAAGCCACATACCATGTGTTAATCCATCGGCGGCAATATTATCAAAAGAATAATTAATGGCGATATTTTTTGGCTTAAATTCGTTTAAAACTGCAAGAAGATCTTCTTTTATGCTTTGATCATAACTTATGACTTTATCATAAATTCTTGATGCTTCTATATTCTGAGCATCATATCTTCCACAAATGACAATTTTTTGACCATTTTTACTAATAATAATAGCTGATTGCCAAGTTAACCAAGTATCTTCCAAAAGAAAATATAAGCTTGGGTCATGAATTTCTGATGTTTTTCTAACATAGATTAGCCACAAATCTATATCTAATTCGTTTAAAATCTTGACAGCTTGATCTGTTTTTTGCTTAACTATACTCATCAAAATGCTGTTTCTTCTACCTCTTTATTTATTTTTTTACCACATCTAGGATTGCATCACATTAAGAATTCAAAAACACTCTATTTTATATTAGAAAAAAATTACCCCCATAAGAGAAAATTAAAGAAGGCTTAAATACATAACATTTTGTTAAATAATATCATAATTTATTACGTGTGAGATTGTCCATGTCTAGGGAAGCAGTTGGTAATTTTGATGAGGATGGAGATGTCAATTCTGTTAAAGTGGCATCAAAGATAAATATTTCAGAACGACAAAGACAAACTCTCATAGAAGTTGTTGATGATATTGCGGGAGAAGAGGTAAGAAAAGTTACTTTAGTTCTACTAAATGCAGATCAAGAAACTACAGATGAGGAGATTTCTGAAAAACTTGATATGCGTCTAAACCAGGTGAGAAAATCTCTCTATAAATTGTATGATCTCCAACTTGCAACTTTTAGAAGGATTAGAGATAAGTCCACTGGGTGGTTTGTTTACTTCTGGACTTTGCATCCTGAAAGGATTGACGTGTTTGTTGATAGAAAGCAGCATGAAGTTATGGAGAAACTACTAGAAAGATTGGCTTACGAAGAAGAGAATATGTTTTTTACATGCAATAATCCTGAATGCCCTAGAGTTACTTTTCAGGAAGCAATGGATAACAATTTTGAGTGTGAGCATTGTGCTGGAAGATTAGAATCTTTTGATAATGAGCAACTAAAGCAAGTGTTAGGGGAAAAGATTACCGAAATGAAAGAGATAAGAGACAAAACTAGAAAAATAATGAAAGGAGAAAAATAGTACATTTTTTCCATTTTAGCTGAATCTCGACTGAATTGAATCACTTTCTAATTCTTTTATAGCATCTTTGGCAATCCATTTTGCACTTCTAGAATCTTTCTTCTGAATCTCCTTTGCTAATTCAATAGCTTTTTTGTTTAGATTTAAGTTTCTCTTTCCAATTTGTCTCAAAGCCCAATTTACAGCCTTTTTTACATTATTTCTGTCATCAATTGATTCCTTTTCAATAAAAGGAAAAAATTGTGGCAGTTTTTTATCATCTGCTTCTTTATCTTTCCAGGCAATAACAGCGATTAATGTGAATGCTGCTCTTTTTACAAATTCTTCCTTTCTACTACTCCACTCAGTGGCTTTTGTGTATGCATAATCTGTCAGATAGAAAAGATTCATACAAGTCTGATCAACAATTTCCCAATATGTGAAATAAGGAGAAGAAACCCATTCTTCCATCTGAGTTTGTGTTACTTGTGAAGGATTATCAATCATAGCACCCAGAATCATAGTTTCTCTATACCCAAAATCCCATAATTGTTGAGCAAGCTTGTGATTCTTTTTAATTTTCTTTGCTATTTTACGTAGAATTGGTATTCTTACTCCAAAAACCTTGTCCGGATTTATACCAAACCTTATCATTCCTTCTACATTGGCTGGATTGCTTTGAGATTTTAACTCATTCAATATCTCTTCAAGATTCATCATAATTTAATACTAAATTAGTTTTGAGAATATAAATTTGTAATCCATATTTTTTTGAATAATCAACAAAGTTTATTTGATGCTATCTTCATTTTAACAAGGATAAAAGGTGTTTTCATTATGATTCCTGATTTAAAAAGAGCAAAAGACGAGGTTAAAAAAGCTGATTTAGATGACCTAGTAATTAAACTGGATCATGTTGCTTATCGAGTTAAAATGGGACAAAGAGAAAAAGCAATGAAAGAAATTGCAGACTTAGTCCCCTATAAGGAGTACAAAACTTTCAAAGTTATTTCAATGAAGGCTACGACAAGTACACTTAAGCTTCATGATACGTTGCCTGTAATAGTTGTAAGTGAAGGTTTAGCTGAAGATTCTATAGTTGAAAACTATGTAAAGAAATATGGAGGAAGAATACACCATTTTGCATATTTAGTACGTGACATAGAAAAAGTAGTAGAAATTCAAAAAAGCAAAGGGGTAAAATTCACTACAGAGAATATAATTGGGAGCAAAGAAGAGGGAATTAAACAAATATTCACATTACCTACCGAAACAGCTAATCATATCATTGAATATATCCAGCGTTTTGGTGATTTTGATGGCTTCTTCACACCTTCAAACATAGGTGCTCTGATGAAATCAACTGAAAAATTAGGGGAAGCATAAAGATATCAAGAAAAATTTATTTATTGTTATTCTTTAAACAGAATGAAAAATATGAAAAAATTACAGAAAAGACCAAACTCAGCTCTTTATCCTAACCCAGTAATGCTAGTATCGGCGAAACATAACGAGAAAGAATCTATAATCACTTTATCTTGGGGAGGAACAAGCAGTTCTGATCCTCCTTATGTTTCTATAGCAATTAGAAAAGCAAGATTTTCTTATAATCTAATAAAGAATTCTAAGGAATTTGTAATTAATATTCCTACATCAGAAATGCTTACCCAGGTGGAATTTTGTGGAACCAAATCTGGTAGAGACCTCAATAAGTGGAAAGAATGCAATTTCACCAAAGGTGATAGCATTGAAATTATAACCCCTTACATAGTTGAATGTCCAGTGAGTATGGAATGTAAACTACATCAAGTTATTGACCTTGGTACTCATGATTTGTTTATAGGAGAAGTAGTAGCAGTTCATCTGGATGAAGAATGGAAAGAAAAAGGATACCCAGATATGCTTACCTATACTAGAGGAAAATACAAAAAGTGCATAGATATTAACTAAGAAGATGTGGTGGTCGGACTGGGATTTGAACCTAGGATCCTTTGCTCCCGAAGCAAAAATCTTACCAAACGAGACCACCCAACCATTCATGCATTCCTTCTATAGTGTTAGAATAAAAGAAAGAAAAGGAAAAAAGAACTATATATTTACAGTATTGAAATCTGTTTTCTTATCCCTTTTAGTCGGATGGAATTTATCAATAAATTCAGAAGGAATACGCTTAAGCACTCTGTGAGGATCATCAAAGGTTCCTAATAATTCCCAACCAATATCTAACGATTCGAAAATTGATCTGTCCTCATAGTAACCTTGATTGATGAATTTTTGTTCAAAAAGCTCTGCGAATTCAAGGGTTTTCTTATCTATATCTGAAAGAGATTCATCTCCAACTACGGCAACAAGATCTCTCAAATCTTTACCTGTAGCATAAAGTGCGTATAACTGATCTTGAACATACTTATGATCACTTCTTGTTGAACCCTGTCCAATTGTATCTTTCATTAGTCTAGAAAGTGAAGGTAATGGATTAATTGGCGGATACAATCCCTTTCTGTTTAATCCTATATCTACATACACTTGTCCTTCAGTAATATATCCAGTTAAATCTGGTACTGGATGAGTAATATCGTAGTTTGGTAGTGTTAGAATTGGAATTTGGGTGATTGAACCTTTCTTACCTTGTATTCTTCCCGCTCTCTCATATATTGTTGAGAAATCTGAGTACATATAACCTGGATAACCTCTTCTACTAGGAACTTCACTTCTAGCAGCAGCAACTTCACGAAGAGATTCAGCATATGCCGTTATATCAGTGAGAATTACGAGCACATGATAATCATGATCATATGCAAGATGTTCTGCTGCTGTTAAAGCAAGACGTGGTGTTAAGAGTCGTTCTATAGCAGGATCATCTGCTAAATTAAGGAAAAGAACAACTTTGTCCAAAGCACCAGTTTGTTCAAAATCATCTCTGAAGAATCTGGCTTCATCTGCTGTGATTCCCATTGCGCAAAAGATAACTGCAAAATCCTCTTTTGCACCAAGAACCTTTGCTTGTCTAGCAATTTGAGCCGCTAGCATATTATGTGGAAGACCACTCCCACTGAATAATGGTAGTTTTTGTCCTCTTACTAGTGTCAATAAAGTATCAATTGTACTAATGCCTGTTTCTATAAACTCTTTGGGGTACTGTCTAGCAGAAGGATTTATTGGTGATCCAGTGATATCTAGAATTTTATCTGGTACTATATCTCCACCACCATCTATGGCTTCGCCTCTACCATTGAATACTCTGCCAAGCATCTCAGCACTAACACCTATTTTCATGGTTTCTCCAAGAAATCTACATACGGTGTCTTTTGTTTCAAGACCGGAAGTACCTTCAAAACATTGAATAATTGCGAGATTCTTAGACACATCTAGAACTTGACCTCTTCTTTTTTCTCCTGTTGTGGTGATAATCTCAGCAATTTCACCATAAGAGACACCACCCATTCCTTGTAGATCTACAAACATCAAAGGTCCTGAAACTTCAATGACTGTTTTAAATTCTCTAGTTTCATATTTTTCTTGAACTGTCATTTTTAATCCTCCACACCAAAGGCTTGAATTGTCAAACCATCTATTTCTTTCATCAACTCGTTTAAGCTCGTTTCAATTTCACTTCTTTCAATGTACTTCATTCTTGCAATTCTAACAACTAATTCGTGCTCAAAAATGTCTGACACAATTGCCCCTCGTTTGTAGAGGTCTTGAGCTTTTTCGTAAAATCGTAGAATTGTTTTCAACATAAGATATTGTTTCTCCAAACTGCAGAAACTATCTATTTCATGAAATGCATTTTGCTGTAAGAAATCCTCCTTAAGCATTCTCGCTGTTTCAAGAATGATTTTTTCACTTGGAGGTAAAGCATCAGGTCCAACCAGAGCAACAATATCTTGCAACTCCTTATCCTTTTGGAGAAGTGCTAAAGTCTCTGCTCTTAATTCAGGGAATTCAGGACTAACATTTTCTGAATAATAATCTTCTAAAGCTGACCAATAAAGAGTATAACTTAGTAAGTAATCAATCGCAGGAAAATGTCTACGGCTAGCTAAATCTTTCGAAAGTGCCCAGAATACTTTAACAATTCTTAGTGTGTTCTGTGTAACTGGTTCACTGAAATCTCCACCAGGAGGACTGACTGCGCCAACTACAGTAATACTTGCTTCTCTTGGTTTAGAACCAATTGTTAAAACACGACCTGCTCTTTCATAATATTCTGCGATTCTTGAAGCAAGATATGCTGGAAATGATTCTTCACCGGGCATTTCTTCTAAACGTCCCGAGATTTCTCTCATAGCTTCTGCCCAACGTGATGTGCTGTCGGCCATCATTGCCACATCGTAGCCCATGTCACGGAAGAATTCTGCTAGTGTGATACC
>JAUWEG010000092.1 GCA_030608385.1 Candidatus Heimdallarchaeota archaeon | reverse complement strand
CCTTCCTCTATCACATAATGGTTTTTTCTCATAAGTTTAAAACTTGCAAGTTCTAGACTCTATACCCTAGTTCAATGGTTCAAGTCCATTCGGCGCTACCATCATTATTTTTACTGAAATATTATTTTTCTAAGTTAGTTTATTTATCTAGTTCTTCTAGGATTTTTATCGTAAGCTCAAATGCTTGCTGCAATAGCTGTTCATCCAGATTCTCTACTACATCTTCTGTTGAATGCCAGAGATCAAAGATATCATTTTTACCAAATGCGAATATTGTTGTTGCTGAAATGTTCTTTTTTGAGAAACTACCTGCATCTGTATTTCCAAAATGGATTTGTTTCGCTGGTAAATCAAAACCATGCTTTTCCGCTAAATCATGAAGATAGATAACCAATTCATTGTCATGAACAACATTATTATCTTTCTCTTTAGCTATTACACCTAGTTTTCCACTTCCTAATGTTTCATAATTTATGTTTATAGAATCTTTTAACTCATCAATTCGTTTATCCACATAATATTTACTTCCCACCAGACCAGGTTCTTCTGCTCCAAATGAAATTAATCTTATTTCTATATTCTTTGGAGGATTCTCCTTCAGATGTTTTCCTAGAGCAAACAACATAACTACAGAGGTCAAATTATCATTTGCTCCCATAACAGGAGTATTAGTAACCATATTTGCCATAAAATAAAAGCCAAACCCTAGACCAATTAACGCTAATAAAAAGATTAAATCAGGTAGGAGTAACCAATCTACTACTAAAGATCCTATTGAATAAGAGAATACTTTGAATATTCCAACTACAGGTGCAAGAAAGAATATTGATTTCCAAATAGCAGCAATAACTAACAAAGCTATTCCAGCGATTGCACTATTCTGAATGAATGTGATTTGAGAAATCTTTTTCTCAAATAGAGGCATGTGAAAAGCTGAATCATGATGTCCTGAGAAAATAATAATTTTCTTTTTCTCGTTTACAGGTTCAAACTTAGCAATAATATTGCTAGAACTGGATTTCCTAGTTAAAAGATTTACAAGATTTCTATCCTTGAACCTTGCTAAATAGTAGATAAGTAACATCACTACCGCTAGAACTAGAGCTAGAAATGGAATGAAGAAATATGCTACTACAGAAATAAAATATCCCCATACAAGGAAGAGAATAAGATTCTGTAAAGCTCTTCCAACTACTGGAAAGGTCTCAACTTCAACATTTGAGGAAAGAGAGCGGAATTCTTCTTCTATATACTTGCATGTCTCGTGATCTGCTTCTGTTCCTGTAATCCGTGTTCCAAAAGTATCTGTAATAAACTTAATTGAATCAAGAAATGAATCCATGAAGGTTTGAGACAAATAAGTTTTATTTAAGTCTTAACAACTTTCTCCCCCAAAATGAAGAAATTAACTTCCACTCTTAGTTTTAACAAAGGTGGAGTTTTCTTTGTTTGCTAGTTTGATGCCAACTTCATGCTTTATTTCATTTAACTTCCATAAAACAAAGTCGATAGTTTCTGGATTAAGTAAAACATCCTTGTTGGAATTATGTTTAAGCTGACGTACCAAATCTTCACGCTTTATCTCTTCCATTGAAATCGCCTTTTCTCATTATATATTGAATTTGCATTATAAACTCAAGAATTTTCTTTATTAATTGTATGTAATATTAATGAAATACTAGAAAATTGCTTAAAAAGATTAAATCTAAATTGAGAGTTGATCTGTTATAGATGTAAGGGGAAAATGGCGTGGAAGGAATCATCTTAGGTTTTCAGCAAGAATAAGACGGACTAATTTTAATTTCCTTCCTACACCTTATTTTTGTACGCTCATTCAAACACTTATATATTGTTCCAATGATTAGAATGATTGATACAAAAGCTGTTCTTCATCAACAAATACTGTCTTAATGCATTTTCACTTGATTTGTGTGAAAAAAATGACAGGTTTTTTCAATCTATAATTAATTGGGAAATTTGCTTTTTGAGTTGTTCTTTTACAAAATTCTTAAATTCAGTTTTTGAACCAAAGTTAGAAACGCTATAATCTGGATCAAATAAAATTGTATTTGTCAATAGTACCGTTCCATGAATTACAGACCAAAGATATAATGATAGTTTATTTGAATCGATATCTTTAGACAAACCTTGAGAGAGAGCTGATTCAATCCAATTTAAGAGCTTTAATGTCTTTTGGGGAATAAATTTCTCATCTTCTGAACGTTGACCCTCAGCTGGTGGTGGAGGGAGTACAAACATCAACTTATATCTTCTATAATTTGATTCCGCGAAATCGAAATAAAAATCAGTAAGTTTTTCCAATAATTCAACAGATGTTCCTTTATGGTTCAAAACAATTGGTTGTATTTGATTTCTCAATTCAGTAAAATCTTGTCTCATAATTTCAAACCAAAGCATTCTCTTACTAGAGTAGTAGTTATAGAGATTACTTTGGGACATATCAAGTCGTTTAGCTAGTGCTCTCATACTAAATCCTGTAGTTCCAACTTCATAGAATAATTCTCTAGCTTCTGTAATAATTCTCTGAATTTGTTTATCTTTTGCCTCTGGTGATCTAGCTCTACTCTTACTCATTAACCCTATGGACTTTATATTAGTAAATAAACTTTATTAGAAAAATGTCGTTCAGTTAAGGAAAACACACCTCTGCTTCAGAAGTAATATCTTCCATACAAGAAGGCATCTTATTGGATATATCTCCTTACTAGAAGATTACTCAATAATACTAATGTCATGAGAATCAGCTCTTCTCATTCAATAATAAGTAACGTTTATTTTTTTGCAAAAACTTCCTTAAATCACAGCATGTATAGCTTTTGATTGTGAAAGAATGCTACTACTATTGGGTCATAAGTCCAAAGAATTTTAAGAAGGTAATCTTCATTCAATCTGATTTGAATGGATAAAGAATCCTTGCCATTAAACCTTCCAGAGGAACTTAGGGAGACTCTAAAAGAGTTTTCCTTTGAGGTAAACAATATTGGCTGTTCAAGAGCTAAAGTCTTCAAGCTGTTTAATGATGAAAAAACGCTTTATCTTAAAATCAACAAGTCATCGTCTATTTTTGATCTAGAAAAAGAGAAAATAATCCTTGAATGGGTATCACGGAAGCTAGAGGTTCCCAAAGTTATTTATTTTGGAAAAGAGAATGATATAGCATTTCTTTTAATATCTGAAATTGAAGGGAAGGTTTCATATCTTACAGAATCTGACAAGGAAAAACGTAGAAATGTTAAGATACTAGCTGAAGGTCTGAAAAAAATACATTCAATTCCCACAGCTACATGTCCAATAAATAACACACCAGATAAGTTATTACAATTAGCGAAGGAAAGAATAGAAAAGGGAGATATTGATGCAACACAGTTTGACAAAAGATGGTCTGATAAAAGTCCTGAGGAATTATTCGAAGAAGTAGTAAAAATGAAACCTAGTGAATATGATATTGTTTTTTCTCATGGAGATTATTGCTTACCCAATATTTTGGTCGAGGAAAATGCCCTTAGTGGTTTTGTTGATTGGTCTTGGGGAGGAATAAATGACAGATATTTTGACTTTGCTGCTGTAATGTGGAGTATAGGATATAATTATGGTGAAGAATGGGTTAAATACTTCCTTGAAGACTATGGAATAGAAAAAATAGATTGGAATAGACTCAAATTTTTCCAAATGCTAAATGAGTTCTTCCAACAATGATAAGAAAGACTGACCATTAGATTTATTTTGAACTAGGTTATTTCCTCACTATGAGCTTGAGATTTGATTCTTATCGGTCCCCTGTTTATGGAAGAAGAGGTATAGTTGCGTCTAGTCAACCACTAGCGTCTGAAGCAGGCATGAGAATACTTCAACAAGGAGGAAATGCTGCAGATGCGGCTGTTGCAACAGCTGCTGCGTTGAACGTGACCGAACCTTGCTCAACGGGCATAGGTGGAGATTGTTTTTGCTTATACTATGATGGTGAGAAAAAGTCAGTCTTTGGACTCAATGCTAGTGGAAGAGCTCCTTCTGAACTTAATCTAGATATTCTAGCTAACCAAGGAATTACAGGCTCATTACCACGTCTTAGTGTTCACGCAGTAACTGTTCCAGGAGCTGCAGCTGGTTGGGTAGATACAATAGAGAAATTCGGAACCATGAAGCTGGAGGAAATTCTTACTCCAGCAATAGAATTAGCAGAAAGTGGTTTTCCTGTTGCTCCATTTACTGCTTTAGCTTGGAAACGAAGTGAACAATTGATTAAAAAAGGTCCTTTTGGAGAAGAAATGCTTCTCAATGGTGAGGCACCTAAAGAAGGAGAGATTATGAAAAACCCAACGTTAGGACGAACTTTCCGAACTTTAGCTGAACATGGGAAAAAAGGATTCTATGAGGGACGAATTGCAGAGGCAGTTGTTGAGCTCATACAGTCTCTTAAAGGAGTATTGTCTTTAGATGATTTGAAAAACCACTATAACACATATGATGAACCAATATCAACTAATTACAGGGGAGTTGATGTATATGAGGTCCCTCCTAACGGACAAGGAATCACCGCACTCATTGCACTTAATATTTTAGAAGAATATGATTTATCAAAAATGAAGCATTCATCTGTCGAACACTTGCATGTAATGATAGAAGCTATGAGAATAGCTTTCGCAGATTCACGATGGTATGTAGCTGATCCTGACGTTGTGTATGTTCCAATAAAGGAACTAATCTCTAAAGATTACGCAAATGAAAGAAGAAAACTAATCGATTTAACGAAAGCTACTGTCGATACAGAGAAAGGTTCACCATCTACCGGTTCAGATACAGTTTATTTCTCTGTGGCTGATGCTGATGGTAATGCTTGCAGTTTCATTAATTCTAACTATAACGGATTCGGTACAGGACTTGTACCTCAAGAATGTGGTTTCACCCTTCAAAACAGAGGTGCAGGTTTCACTTTAGAAGCTGGTCATCCCAATGTTTTAGCTCCTAACAAAAGACCATATCATACAATTATTCCTGGTATGGCTACCAAAGATGGAGAACTTTATGCTAGTTTTGGTGTTATGGCTGGTTTCAGTCAACCACCAGGACATGCTCAAGTAATCATTAACATGGTTGATTACGGTATGAACCCTCAACAAGCACTAAATGCACCAAGGTTCACCATAAGAGATGGAACAAGTGGTGGAGATATTGCTCTTGAAGAAGGAATATCTGATTCAACTATGAGCACACTAAAGAGCATGGGACATGAGATTATTCCCACTTCAGGTACAGCTAGAATGATATTCGGCAGAGGTCAAATTATTAAACGCGATAGTAAAAGTGGAGTGTTGTGTGGAGGAACAAGTCCAAGAGCTGATGGACTAGCAATAGCTTGGTAGCGATTCTAATTTGAAAAAACTAATGACTTCACAACTACAGGGACTACTTGTCCCCCGGCTTTAGGTTTATCAACATCGATGAAGTCTCCCTCTTGAACGTTAATTTCATCTACAGAAATAATGTTTTCTTTAGCTTCAGTTTCTCTTTTCATTACATTGCCTACAGAATTTCCAATATCTCTATCAAAGATCATAATTATTGGTTGTTTTTTTCTGATTGTATTAGGAATAGCACTAACTACACCTTTAGCAAAAGTGGTTAATCCAGCATAAGAACCACCTATTGCTCCCTTAAATGATAGGGCAACAGTGCCCTCACCTTCCTTGACATCAAAAAGATTGAAGCTTTTTAAAATAGCCTTTTTCACGCTTTCTTCGGTTATATCCTTATTATCTATTTTAGGTTCAAGAACAGGAATATTATGAATAGGAAGAATTTCTGGATCGGAGATGTGTGTAGTAACACCTGAAACTTGAAGAGTATATTGGCCTGCACCTATAACAGTTGCACGAATAAGTTCTATTGGTTCATGAAGTTGGATTTTTTGAGCTTTAACAATTTTTACTATCTCTTCGCCTAGATATTTACCTAAATCTCCAAAATCTTGATCAGTTTTATTATAGATATATTCTGCAACTCCACCAGAAAAGACTAGTTCATCTATGTTTTCAGTGAAATCTATGGGATTTGTCATCAACAGATTTTTGGCTATTTTTGATTCTATTTTCTGATTTAGAACTTCAAAAAGGCTTTCAGCTAATATTTTTGCCATTTCTCTTTTCTGTTCCTCAGTAACCTTTAAGTCATAATCGAATTTGATTCCCATCTTGTCTTCTAGATTTCTAATAGGAGCTTCGATTCGAATAATTTTATTCTTATCATCAAAAGCTATCAACCTTCCACCTACATTAACACAAGAAGCTTCAACTATCTCACCTGCTTTAACAATTGCAATATTAGAAGTTCCTCCTCCAATATCAATATTCATGACGGTTTTATTTGATTCTTTGGAATACAAAGCTGCTCCTGAACCCATAGCAGCAATTGCTGATTCAAAATTAGGTCCTGCAGCAGCACAAACAAATTTCCCTGCTTTATGAGCTAGTGATTTAACTAATTCTTCAGCATTCTCCTTTTTCGCGCTCTCACCAGTTATAATGACTGCCCCAGTATCTATATCATCTATAGAGACGTTTGCTCGCTCATACTCTTCTTTAAGGAATTCAACCAGTTTGAGATAATCGATATTTACTCCATCCATCAAGGGTGTTAAAATAATTTTTCCCTTGAATAAAATCTCCCTTTCAGTAACTTCGAATTTCACTCCTTGGGGAGTATAAATCTTCTCCAACTTAAGTTTAGAGAAAATTAGATGTGAGGTTGTAGTCCCAACATCTATTCCACAACTAGTTAATGATAATGTGTGTTCTTCGCCCATTATACAGTCCTCTAAGCGCTAAAATCATCAAAATTTTATACACTTAAAGCATTTTGGTTGAGTCTTTTTTTTAAACGTAAAAATACAAATAAAGAGAAAAGGTTTAAAATGTCTATTGTAAAACACAAAGTGATATTGCCATGGCAACGGAAAATATTGAGGCTGAAGATAGTGAAATTAGCTCTACAGATTTAAGTCCCCGTTCATTTGGGGAAGTTTGGAAAGATTGGTTCTTTGCAGCTCTTAAATCGATTTGGAAAAAAATCCACTCACCACTTGGAATATTTATGATAAGTACTTGGTTTATCAGCGTTTTCATAATGGGACTTACAAATACTTTCAGAGGAGGTAGTTTTTGGGAAGGTCCTTCATATTGGATGGATGTATTTCTGACATATGGGTTGAATACAGGTCAAGATTCTGCTTTAAGGTTGATTGCAAAACCAGTATTTGTGTGGTTTTTTGCACCCATTATTGTTCTCTTGCTAGGTTTTTCACTTTTCCTGTTGACTGATAGTGGATTTTTCTTAACCTCTCCAGAACAAGCTTTTGATCCAAGTAGATACTTCAGTGTTCAAGATATATGGGGATCTCAAATTGTAAATCCAGATAAACCAAAATTTACTAAAACTTATCTATGGCTTGTAGTTATGCCCTTAATTCTCGGAGCAATAGTTTCTGGTACATACAATTTCATTATGTTTAAAATGATTAAGAAGAAAAAGCATATTCCATCAGCTAAAACTTTCTTGTTAGTAGTCACTCTCTTCGCATTAATAATAGGTATTGAAATGGCATTAATGACAGGAGAAATAGTTTTAGAATTCAAAAAACTATTTTATTCATTATTTGTTGACCGGAGAGACAACCAATTTCTGATATACGGTTTAGAACATGGAGGGACAGGGCAGTATCATCCAATAGCAGTAACTCTTACAGTTTGGTTGTTCTTTCTAGTACCTTTCTTTGCAATCTACTTGATTCTCTTGATTATTGGGAATCTTGACAATATTTGGAAGAATAAGAATTTCATATATAGAAGAATCGTTAAATTCATTGAATCAAGAAGAGAACCTGAGTTAGAACAAGTCTTCACTGCAGAAAAATAAACAAAAGTGCAAATAAATTTGGCACTTTTCTATACTTTATTTTAAAAATGTAACTTTGAGTTTAACCTATATGGCTTGTTGATTAGGAAACAAAATTAAATCCCATGAACAATTTTATTAGTGTGCAAGTTTAGATGGAGATGTTTAGAATGGCTACATATGCAGGAAAAACCAAAGGAGAAGGAACTCTACAAAATGGGGAAAATGGAATCCCTCTTTTAGTTGCAGAAGATATCATTAAAATCTACCAAACTGGAAAAATCGAGACACAAGCTCTTAGAGGTGTATCTTTTAAAGTTCATTCCAAAGAAAAACTCTTTCTTATTGGAGCCAGTGGAAGCGGTAAAACAACACTAGTGAGTATAGTTGCTGGAATTACTAAACCCACTTCTGGTAAAGTTTTTTGGAAAGATCTTTCTAAAGACATCACTAGATCAAGCTTAGAAGAGATAATTAAAGCCAGAAGGGCATTTGCTGGTGTAGTTTTTCAAGATAGTAGACTACTTCCTCATTTAACTGTCAAGGAAAATATTGAACTTGCTGGCTTTTATGCCAAGGTCCCCCCCAGAATCGCGAAAAAGCGAGCAGAATTTCTATTGCAATTTCTTGGCATTTGGGATAAAAGGAATAAAAAAGAAAATACTTTGTCTGGTGGAGAGAAGAAAAGAGCTGCTATTGCAACTACTCTAATAACTAATCCTAGGATACTGATAGGTGATGAACCAACAGGTGATTTAGATGTTGTTACTGCAGAAAATATTCTCGATTTATTTGATCGCATAAATGAAGAATTAGGTATTGCTCTCTGTATTGTAACTCACTCCCAGCAAGTTGCTGCTAGAGCAGATAGGATTTTAGAAATAAAAGATGGAATAATTATAGGTCGCCATGGAAGAGAAGTAATACTAAGAAAACTTGATGAAAGTCGTTTACTCGAAATAGATAGACAAGAAAGAATAGTTCTTCCCAGAGAAATTCTTCAGAGTATAAACAATCCCACCCATTTCACAGCATCTACAAAAGAAGGAAAAATTATCCTTGATCCTGTCTTTGACCCAAATCTTTACAAAAACAATATTAAAGATGTTATTACATGCTCCGTGTGTGGAAAGTTAGTTGGAAATAATGAACGTTTCTGTAATTCTTGTGGTTCTACAATTACTAATAAAAAGGGAACGAAATGAGTAAGAAAGAAAAACCTTGGAAGGCTAAAGAAGTAGATGATATACAACCAAAATATCAAACACAAGAAGAAGATTCATCAACTCAAAAACTTAAAGTAAACTGGGCAAGAATAGCTTTACTAGGATTTTTTTCGTCACTTGTTTTTGTTATTATTGATGTAATTCTAATACTGAGCTTCTATTTTGGATTTGATACTGAAATAGCTTTTATCCTATTTTTCATGCAGTATGTAATATTTGGAGAGGCAGGGTTAGTCATCTTTATTGGAGCATGTTTTGGGAATTTTGGACAATCAACACTAGTTTCTAACCTCAAAGAAAGACTCTTGGGTTCAGATCCCATTTCTAAAGATAGTTTCAGAGAAGCTACATTTAATTCATTTACATACTATTTTGGGGGAGGATTCTTGATATTGTATGGTCTTGTTTTATGGCAAGTTCTTAGGTTAGTGATTCTTTTAAACCAATAGAATATCATCAAGGCAATTAAATCCAATAATTAGAATCAAAAAGACAACTTGTAAAAATGAACCAGTTTAATAATTAAAATGAAAATCCTGAAATCAAATGAATAATTAAAATGAAAACCCACAAACTTTATTAACGAGTTAAGCAACTTTTTCTTGCTTCCACTAGCATG